>JAISWI010000096.1 GCA_031270865.1 Oscillospiraceae bacterium | reverse complement strand
ACCATGACCATGACCACCATGACCATGACCACCATGACCATGACCACCATGACCATGACCACCATGACCATGACCACCATGACCATGACCACCATGACCATGACCACCATGACCATGATCACCATGATAATGGCCATGGGCATGTACATCATCACCACGAACACCATCACGATCATAACGATCTAGGCTCCATATCCTCGCTGATCGACTCGCTTCCTATATCAACCAAGGTTAAGCGCGACGCGCAAGCGGTGTACGGCCTGCTGGCCGAGGCCGAATCCCACGCGCACGGCCGAGCCGTCGAGCATGTTCACTTTCATGAGGTCGGCGCGTTGGACGCTGTCGCGGACATCGTCGGGGTGTGCATGCTGGTCGAGCGTCTCGCCCCGGACTTGATCGCGGCGTCGCCGGTGCAGGTCGGGGAGGGATTCGTCCGCTGCGCCCATGGCTTGCTGCCCGTGCCAGCGCCAGCGACGGCGTACCTGCTGCGCGGCGTCCCCACGAGGGCGGGAGCCGCGCGTGGCGAACTGTGCACGCCTACCGGGGCCGCGCTGCTCAAACACTTCGCTAAAAACTTCGGCAAAGCCCCCGACATGGTTGTCGACCGTATTGGTTATGGTATGGGGCATAAACAATTCGAGGCGTTGAACGCGGTGCGGGCGTTCATCGGCGAGGACGCCGCCGCTCCGGGCGGGCCGAACGGCGCGATAACCGAACTGCGCTGCACGGTGGACGACATGACCGGCGAGGCCGTAGGCTTCGCCAGCGAGACGCTGATGCGGGCCGGCGCGTTGGAGGTCGCCGCGCTCCCGGTTCAGGTGAAGAAGAACAGGCCGGGACTGATCCTATCATGCCTGTGCGCGTCGGAACACGCGGACGAGGTGGCCGCGCTGCTGCTGCGCCATACCAGCACATACGGCGTGCGGCGGTATGAGTGCTCCAAGTACATGCTGGACAGGCGGTTCGAGACGGTCTCAACCGATTATGGCCCAATAACGGTCAAACATGGCTCAGGCTATGGCGTGAACCGCGTCAAGCCGGAATTTGACGAGTGCGCGAAGGCGGCGCGGGCATCGGAAGCGCCGGTCGAGACAATCATCCGCGCCGCGATGAACGCCGCCGACGCGTCCGCCCAATCAAAAAAGGAGGCTGGATGAACACAACGCTCCAGAAACACGAACGTTTAAAGGAGATCCTGCGCGGATACGGCAGCGTCGCGGTCGCGTTTTCAAGCGGAGTGGACTCGACGTTCCTGCTCAAGACCGCGCATGGCGAGTTGGGAAGCAAGGCGATCGCGGTCACGGCGCGGTCATGCTCGTTCCCCAAGCGCGAGCTGGACGCGGCGACCGCGTTCTGTAAGCGGGAGGGCATCGAGCACGTGGTATGCGACAGCGAGGAACTGGACATAGAGGGTTTCTCGGACAACCCGCCGAACCGCTGCTACCTGTGCAAGCATGAACTATTCGAAAAAATATGGGACGCGGCCAACGCGCGGGGCATCGCGCGTGTCGCGGAGGGATCGAACCTGGACGACGAGGGCGATTACCGTCCCGGACTGGACGCGGCGCGAGAGATGAAGGCGGACAGCCCGCTGCGCGAGGCCGGGCTGACGAAATCCGAGATACGCGCCCTGTCCCGCGAGATGGGCCTTCCGACATGGAACAAGCAATCGTTCGCGTGTCTGTCCTCGCGTTTCCCGTACGGCGAGAAGATCACGCCGGAATCATTGAACATGATCGACAAGGCGGAGCAGCTGCTGATCGACGAAGGGTTCTGGCAGGTCAGGGTGCGCAAGCACGGCAATCTCGCGCGTATCGAGACGGACGCGGCGGGGTTTGAGCTGATGGCCGACGCCGCCAGACGCGCGATGATATACGAGCGGTTCAAGGGATACGGCTTCGCGTATGTCGCGCTGGACCTGCTGGGCTACCGGACGGGCAGCATGAACGAAACGCTTAACCTTAACGCGGTTGGTTCAGCGTAACAGCACAGTTTACCATAGAATAAATTGGAGGTGCTTCACATGCACATGGCAGACGCGTTACTCCATCCCGCGGTCGGCGGGGTCATGTGGGCCGCTGGCGCGGCGGCGATCGGCGTATCGGCGAAGAAATCCGCCGCCGGGGATACGTCGGGCAGCCGCCTGCCGTTGATGGCGGTGTCGGGGGCGTTCGTGTTCGCCGCGCAGATGATCAACTTCACAATCCCGGGCACAGGGTCCAGCGGGCACATAGGCGGCGGGATACTGCTGGCCGCGCTGTTGGGGCCGTTCCCCGCGCTGCTGGCTATCGCCTCGGTGCTGCTGATACAATGCCTGTTCTTCGCGGACGGAGGGTTGATCGCGTACGGCGCGAACCTGTTCAACATGGGCGTTATACCATGCTTGCTGGCGTATCCGCTTGTATTCAAACCGATAATGTCCAAAGGCTGGACGGCGTGGCGGCTCCGCGCGGCCAGCGTCGCCGCCGTCGCAGCCGGACTGCTGGCGGGGGCGTTCGGCGTCGTGCTGGAGACGCAGGTCTCCGGGATCACGCGGCTGCCGTTCGGCGCGTTCGTATTGCTTATGATGCCCATCCATCTGGCCATTGGCATAGTGGAAGGGATCATCACAGCCGCCGTGCTGAGCTATGTCTACGCCGCCCGACCCGAGATCCTGGAACGCGCGGCGGCTGTCGGCTCGACCGTAACGCCTGCGGGCGCTCGTTCGCTAAGGCCGGTATTGTTGACGCTGGCCGCCGCCGCGCTCGTCACCGGGGCGTTGTTATCCCAGTTCGCCTCGTCATTCCCCGACGGGCTTGAGTGGTCGATCGAGAGGACGGCGGGTTCGGCTGAACTGGAGGCCGACGCGCCCGCGTTCCGCCGCGCCCAGTCCGTACAAGACGCGACGGCGTTCATGCCGGACTACGGGTTCGGCGAGAATTCGGAACGTAGCGAGGCGTTAGGCACGGCGTCGGCGGGCGTAGTCGGCGCGGTTATCACCGCGGCGCTGGCAGTCGGGGCGGGCGCGGCTGTCCGCGCCGTAAAGCGCAAACGCGCCGCTTAAGGCAAGGGCCCGGCGTTGAGGATGTCGGCTGGAGCGGCGCTGTCGCTTGAAACGCTGTCGATGGGCGGCAGTCCGCTTCACCGCGTCCATCCCGGAGTGAAGATGGTTTGCGCGTTCGCGCTGATCGTCCTGACGCTTTCGTTTGGGCGGACGGATGTCGCGGCGATGCTGCCATTCCTGCTATATCCCAGCGTCGCCATAGGAATTACTGATATACCCGTGGGACTTCTGGCGCGGCGGATGGCTGCCGCGCTGCCGTTCGCGGCGTTCGCGGGCATATCCAACCTGTTGTCGGACCACGCCGTGATGTTCCGGCTGGGCGGGTTGGCCGTGACGGGCGGCATGGCCGCCTGCGCCGGGATACTGCTGCGGACGCTGTTAAGCGTATCATACGCGCTGGTCCTGATCGCGGCCACGCCGTTCCCGGAGATTACCGCGCAGATGCGGCGAATCCATATCCCTGGCATATTTATACAAACATTGGAGATGACATATCGCTATATTGGCACATTGACCGACGAGACGCGCGGCCTGACCAACGCGTACCGCCTCCGCGCCGGGGCGGACGACGCCGGCGTGAGGCTCGCGCGCGCGGGCAGCCTGGTCGGAGGGCTGTTCCTGCGAACGGCTGACCGGGCGGAGCGTATCCTGGCCGCGATGCGTTGCAGGGGATTCGAGGCGAACGGCGCTTCCGTGGGGACAAGGCCGGCACACGCGAGCGATTGGATATTCCTGGCCGCCGTGTGCGGTTCGGGGCTGTTGCTGAGGATCGTTGACGTTCCCGCGTTGATCGCCTCCGTGATAGCGGGGATGGGCTGATGCTGACCGCGCGTAACCTGACCGTCACATATCCTGACGGCGGGCGCGGCGTTGAGGACGTGTCATTTGACATAGAGAGCGGCGAGTCCGTCGCGCTGGCGGGAGGCAACGGCGCTGGCAAGACGACGCTGCTGCTAGCTCTGGTGGGGATACTGCCCGCGAAGGCCGGCTCCGTCGAGGTCGGCGGCCTGAGATTTTCTAAGGAAAACCGGGTGGAATACCGCCGCGCGGTCGGGCTTGTGTTCCAGAATCCGGACGATATGCTGTTCATGCCGCGCGCGCTGGACGACATAATGTTCGGGCCGCGCAACCTGGGATTGTCCGAAACCGAGGCGCGGCAGCGGGCGTATGAAGTGATCACCGAGCTGGGCATAGACCATCTGGCGGAGCGCTCGCCGCTGAAACTGTCCGGCGGCGAGAAGCGGATGGCAGGGCTGGCGGCTGTGCTGGCGATGCGGCCTAGCGCGCTTCTGCTAGATGAGCCGACAGCGTTCCTCGATCCACGGGCGCGGCGCGTACTCATCCGCGCGTTGGAACGCCTGCCGCAGGCGAAGCTCATCGCCACGCACGACCTCGCGTTCGCCGGGGCGTTGTGTTCGCGGGCGTTGCTGCTCAAAGAAGGGCGGTTGTATGCCGACGGGCCGCGCGACGACCTGTTCCGCGACGAGCGGCTTATGGATGAGTGCGGATTGGAGGCAAGCTTGCCAATTCCGGCGGCAGGCGTATACTGGCGGTGAGGGAACACGAAAGGAAGGATCCACGATGATATTGATAGACACGCACTGCGACACGCTCTCCGTAATGGCAGGGCTGGGCGGCGACTACAACGCCCCGCCGCAGACCATTACGCCCGAACGGTTGCGTCAGGGCGGCGTGGCCGCGCAGATATGCGCCCTGTTCGCCGGCGTGGAGGGTCCGGCTGGCAATCCGGCGGGACTGGCGCGTAAGCAGCTGGCGGCGTTGCGTTGCTTCACCGACGAGGGAATCAGGCATATCAAGGAGTTTAGCGAGATCAGGGACGGCTCGCCAAGCGTGATGCTGTCCGTCGAGGGCGGCGAGGTGTTCGAGGGATCGCTGGAATCGTTACATGAATATTACGAAGCGGGCGTGAGGATGTGCGCGTTGACATGGAACCATGAGAACGAGCTGGGATTCCCGCATTGCAAGGATTCCGAAAAACCGTTGAAGCCGTTCGGCTGGGAGGCCGTTCGCGAGATGAACCGCCTGGGCATGGCGGTCGACGTGTCGCACCTGGGGACGGGCGGTTTCTGGGATCTGATAGAACACGCGGATAAGCCGCCGATGGCCTCGCACTCGTGCTGCCTAGCCATCCAGCCCAAACATACGCGCAATCTCTCCGACGACCAAATTCGCGCGTTGGTCGAGCGCGGCGGCTGGATTGGGATAAATTTCTGCAGCGCGTTCCTCTCCGATGAGCGTGCGACAGCATTTAACATTGACCGGAATATCGCGCGTATCGCTGATTTGGGGGGGATTAAGAACGTCGGGTTCGGCAGCGACTTCGACGGGATACCATGCAACCCGATCGGGGTGGATGGGCCGCATCAGTTCCCAAACCTGCTGGACACGCTGGGCAAGAGGTTCAGCAAGGAGGAGGTCGAGGGGATAGCGGGTCTGAACTTCCTGGAGTACGCGCGGCGGCTGTGAGTACCGTATAATTTTTATAAAACACCCGTTCTGTTTTCCTCCCCCGACGCACACAATAGGATAACCATAATCCAGGCTGTGGGGAGGGAACGGAATGCCGTGTTGTCACCGCCATTCCCTGGCGCGGTCCGCGCGACAGGGGGCTTGTTTACTGATGGGACTGCTGCTGGCGGCAATCGCGCCGACCGCGCTGGCTGAGGGCGCGGCGCTGGAGCCAAGCAGCCCGTTCGACCTGCAGACGCCATCGTATATACTGGTCGAGGCGCGAACAGGTCAAGTCATATTCGAGAAGAACGCGGACGACAAGCGTCCCGTAGCCAGCATCACCAAGCTGATGCCGATACTGCTCACGCTGGAGGAATTGGACCGCGGCGTGATCAAGCTGACGGATAAGGCGCATTGCTCGGCGAACGCGGCGGGCATGGGCGGGTCACAGGCGCTGTTGGACGCGAACACGCTGTATACGGTGGAGGATCTGTTCAAGTCGATGGTAGTGGCCAGCGCGAACGACAGCGCGGTAGCGGTAGCGGAGTATATCAACGGGAGCGAGGAGGCGTTCGTTAAGAGGATGAACGAACGCGCCGCGCAGTTGGGGATGACAAATACACATTATAAGAATGTAACTGGTCTGCCGGCGGATGGGCAGTATACGACGGCAAGGGATGTAGCGACTTTATCGCGCGAGGTGGGGAAACACCCGCTGTATTTCAAGTACAGCGTGATTTGGATGGATACGCTAACGCATCCAAGCGGCAGGACGACAGATTTGACGAATACGAATAGGTTGATAAGGTTTTACGAGGGGGCGGACGGGTTTAAGACAGGATCGACGAATGAGGCGAAGTACTGTTTATCGGCGACGGCCCAGCGCGGGAATACGAGGATGATAGCGGTAGTGTTGGGTACGCCGGCAAGCCAGACGAGGTTCGATGAGGCAAGGAAGATGCTGGAGTATGGGTTCGCGAATTACCAGCTGAACCAAGTGGCGAAGACGGGGGATTTGCTGGGCGCGGAGGTGCCGGTAAGGTTCGGGGCGAGGGATGGGGTACCGGCGGCGGTAGGCGCGGATGTAGATTTACTGTTGACGAAGGGGAAGGAGCGGGATCTGGAGATAGAGGCGACGCTAGCGGAGTCGCTGCCCGCGCCGGTGAGGAAGGGTGATCCGATCGGGGTAGTGAATGTGACGCTGAACGGGCAGACGGTGATGACAGTACCGGCGGTCGCGGCGGTTGACGTGCCGTACCCTGGTTTTGTGGAAGGCGTGCTAACGATCATGCGCAACTGGAAAGTGTAGGCTGGACACAAAGCCTTGAGGAACAATTTACCCTGGCCACGAGGGTCCAGCGTCACGCTGGTCAGGGGGTCAAGGGGGGTGAAACCCCCTTGCGGGGTGTGGGGCGGAGCCCCACGGCCCCCGGGCGAAACCAACAAACCCCAGCCCCGCAGGGCAGAAATAAACCGTATGGGCGTCGCCCTTTACGTGGAGTTTACGGGGTTAGGGACGGGGGGGGGGGGGGGGGGGGGGGGGGGGGGGGGGGGGGGGGGGGGGGGGGGGGGGGGGGGGGGGGGCGCGGGGCGCGGGGGCCGCGGCGGGGGCCGGGGGGCCGGGGGGGGGTGGCGCCCT
>JAISWI010000059.1 GCA_031270865.1 Oscillospiraceae bacterium | reverse complement strand
CGTTACTCACCCGTCCGCCACTGATGCCTTGCGACACCCGTTCGACTTGCATGTGTTAGGCACGCCGCCAGCGTTCGTCCTGAGCCAGGATCAAACTCTTCCGTTTAATCCTCTTCGCCCGCGTGATACCGGCCTGTCCCTCCGCTTACCTCTCGGCTGCTTCGGCACCTTCCGATACCCCGCCAGCGTCATTCACTCTCGGAATTACACTGTCTTTTACTCCCTATATCGTTTTCAAGCTCCAGCGCCGTTCGAGACAGCTTCATGATATTATCACACTTCCCGCTCCATGTCAACACCTTTTTTCATTTTCTTTTTCACTTTCTTCGGGAATGACTACAGGACCGTATACCACCAGAGACTGTACGACTGTTAATTGTATAAACGCCGTATTTATATTAATATTAACAACCATATCACTACGCTGATTCTCTTCATATCAACGCGTATCTTGGCAGGAGTGTGCGACAGCAGCGTAATCCGTACATCTTCATAACGGGTATATGCCTTCCCGCAACGCGCAACCATAATACCGGTTGGGACGCGTATCTCGCAGAACTGCGGCGGTTCAACGTCGACCGCTACGTGTCGATCTATCAGGATACGTACACAAGCGCCATAGGCGAATAACGGTTCAACCGCCAGACACAGCGGGCTGTTCGTCAAGGATAGCCCATTTTCTTGAAACAGCGCTGTCATCGTTGTATAATTAAGCATACAGATGTAAGGAGCGAGCTTATGACGACGAAAAAAACCTGCTTATCCCGCAGGCACGGGAAAAACACATTGTGGTACAGGCGCGAGGCCGCGTCATGGCTTGAAGCGCTGCCTATGGGCAACGGGCGCGTCGGCGCGATGGTGTTCGGAGGGATCAACGCGGAACGCGTCGCGCTAAACGAGGACACCCTCTGGGGCGGCTACCCCCGCGACACAAACAAACCCGGGGCCGCCGAACACTTTAGGACGGCGGCGCGGATGATGATGGACGGGCGCTACGGCGAGATCGAGCCGTACATCGAGGATCATCTTACGTCCTCATACACCCGATCATACCTGCCTTTGGGCGATCTATGGCTGGATTTTCCATCAACAGGTGAGGCTGTCCAGTCGTATGAGCGGGCGTTGTCGCTGGACGACGCGCTGGCCGTCACCGAGTTCGAGCGCGGAGGCGTCCTGTATACCCGCGAGGCGTTTGTGTCAAATCCCGCGCAGGCTATGTTCATACGCGTTGCGGCCGACCATCCCGGCCGGACGTCGTTCACCCTGCGCCTGACCAGCCCGCTTAGACATCAGGTATCATCGCAAGGCTCTCGCTTAACCATCAAGGGTATCGCGCCGTCGGAGGCCGCGCCGAACTATGTGATGGAAGCTGCCGACCCGGTCACATATGCCGACGACGACGAGCGTAAGGGCATGCGGTTTATTGCGGCCGCGGATATCCGCGCTGTCGGCGGGACAGTTGCCGCCAACGGCGGACAACTGTCCGTCGAACAAGCCGACGAGGTTATAATCACTTTAACGGCGCGAACCAGCTTCAACGGTTTTGACAAGCGCCCTTACTTGAACGGAACGGACGAGACGGCAGCGTGCCTCGCGGACGCGGACGCCGCGCTTTCGCTGGATTGGGAACAGGCGAAGGCAGACCACTTAGCGGACCACCGCTCGTTAATGGGCCGCGTATCCATAGAACTGAACGGCAACGACTATATAGACCAAACCACCCAAGAGCGGTTGGAGCGGTTCGCGGATCAGCCCGATGACCTTGCTATGTATGAACTGGCCTTCCAGTATGGACGATACCTGTTGATAGCGTCGTCAAGGGAAGGTACGCAGCCGGCCAACCTCCAGGGAATCTGGAACAAGGAACTCCGCCCGCCGTGGAGCAGCAACTATACTATCAACATAAACACCCAGATGAACTATTGGCCAGCCGAATCCGCCAATCTGTCCGAAACGCACGAGCCGCTGTTCGGCCTCATAGACGATCTGCGCGTCACCGGCGCGGAAACCGCGCGTGTCCATTACGGCGCGCGCGGCGTGTGCTCGCACCATAACAGTGACATATGGCGTTTGTCGAATCCCGTTGGCGAGGGACGCAAGGGCAGCGCGTGTTACGCGTTCTGGCCTATGTCGTTCGGATGGCTGTGCTGGCATTTGTGGGAGCATTACAAGTATACAGGCGATAGAGCGTTCCTGCGTTCCCGCGCTCTGCCCGCGCTCAGGGACGCGGCGCGGTTCTTCCTGGATGTGATGGTACGCGGGGATGACGGGTATCTTAGGGTTGCGCCCGCGTCGTCGCCGGAAAACTCGTTCTATTTCAACGGCGAGGCGTGCCATATCTCCAAGTCCGCGACCATGTCGAACGCTATTACGCGCGAGACGCTGGAGCATTACCTGGACGCGTTGTCCGCGCTGGGGCTGTCCGAAAGCATGGCGGATGAAGCGAGGGCGGCGTTGCCGGATATCTACCCATTCCAGACGGGTCCTGACGGCCGATTGCTTGAATATGAGCTGCCCTTCGAAGAGCCTGAAGTCCATCACAGGCACACGTCCCATTTGTACGGCCTGCATCCAGCGCGGCTGATCACGCCGGATGGGACGCCTGATCTCGCGCGCGCGTGCCGCGCTTCGCTGGAAACGCGCGGTGACGACGGAACCGGTTGGAGCCTGGGTTGGAAGATTAACCACTGGGCGCGGCTGCGCGACGGGGACCACGCGCTGCGGCTGCTCAAGCGGCAGCTGAGTTATGTGAGGGACGACGGCAAGACTAGCTACAGCGGGGGCGGCGGCACATACCTGAACATGTTCGACGCGCACCCGCCGTTCCAGATTGACGGGAACTTCGGGGCGTGCGCCGGGATCGCCGAGATGTTCGTCCAGTGCAGCGGGAATACCGTATTCCTGCTGCCCGCCCTGCCCGCGCAATGGCATACCGGAGTTGTAAAAGGGCTGCGGGCGTACGGCGGCTTGGAAGTTGACATTACCTTCAGCGGCGGCAAACTGGTCGAGGCGCGGATAAAGCGGGCGCTGCCATGCGTCGAGGCGGTCACCGTGCGCTGGCCTGGCGGCGAGCGAACCGTGGCTATCCCGTTCGGGGAGACAATGATCATTAAGGGGCTATGAGACAACATTATGCGCGGCAATGGAAGGGGTGGGTCACGCGCGCTCGGGTTGCGTTGGGCGCCACGGGTCGCTCCGGATAAAATCGCCCGATTGTACAAGAGCGACGCGGCCGGTATGCTGGATACCGGCCTGCTGGTTGACGGCAGACAGTCGGAAGCGCGGCAGCTGATAATGGAATTAGCTTATGGCGGGGACTCGGATATATTAGCGAACAGGGGCAGGTGGATGGATATTACGCGGAAGACTGAATAAATTTGGAAGGATAAGCCTTCCTAGCAGTCTGCGGAAGAGCGAGCCGCGTTATGAGCGAGAGGTTTTCGCCGCGAGCAGTGTCGTGGAAGGAAACGGACTGGAGTTCCGCTGACCGGACGAGACGCGGCGAGCGGCGGAAGACCCGCTTAAAACTGAGCGTATAGACCTTGTGAACTGCTTGATTAACCGCGTTGATTGCGCTGAACGGGAGTAAAACGGGTTGCTATCCCGTTATTTCGCGTCCGAGCGCATGAACCGCGTGTAACTAAACGACAAGCCCCGCATAATATAATCCAGAGGCTGGAAACCACTCGCGCTATAAAAAAACCATATTATCCTTATGACATGGACAACATGAGCCATTTTGACGATTTATGTTCCGTGTTCCACGCGCCAACCAACAGAATACCTTCGGCAAATGGGGATGTTCCTATATATCCCATGGGTAAGGATCGCCGCGAGGATGGCGGTCCTCCAACCCGTTTGGCGGCTAAGCGCGCCAGCCGAACTCGTGACAAATAATAGGAGGCGGACAATGATCAAGAGAATAACTGTCAGCCGCGGCGGATGGCTATCGTTGGCGCTGCTGCTGACGCTGGCTGTATTCGCGTTAACGCTGCGCGTCGCCGTGAGCCGCGTGTACGAGACGATATACGACAACCTGTTTGAGCAGACGCGGATAACCGCCGACCTGCTGTGCGACCACATCGACGACTATGTCAACCAGGACGGCGACTGGGAAACCTACGACTACGCGGGGGATTTCGGCAGGTCGTTCAGCCGCTTGGACAGCTGGACGGGCGTGTTCGCCGCGATATACGACAAGGACAGGAACGCGTTGAGCGAGCGCGTAAGCGGCGGCGGCGAGCCGTTGGTCTCTCCGTGGGAGAGCGAGGCGTTCATCCAGGCGGTCAGCGGCGGCTGGAGCGGCGAGGTGACGATACCCACCGTATTGCTAAACGGCAAGGCGGACGAAATGCGCGTGTACTTCAGGTGGGTGCCCACGGGCGAATACGCTACAAAGCTGTTAACCGCGACGGGCGTGAACCGCGACGCGATAAAGGCTAACCACGCCGACATGTTGGTGGCGTGGTGCGTCGCGCTGCTGGCAACGGCTGCGGTGACGGTGACGGCGGCGTTGATAATCTTGACCCACCACCGTCATGAGGAGGGCATACCAGATGCCGAGCGTTAGCGACATGCTGACCGCGCTGATCCAGGTCATAATGGCCGCGCTGGGCGCGTTGGCGCGGATGCTGTACAAGCGCGAGGCCGCGCCGAAGCTAACGCGCACGCTGAGCGACTTGTTCGTGGCCGGGTTCACGGGACTGTTGCTCTACTGGGTAGCGTCGGCGACGGATATCGCCGGCGGGTGGTTCTACGCGGCCAGCGGGATAGCCGGGTGGGCTGGGCCTAACGCGCTGGATATGGCGACGCTGGCCGTTGAGAAGAAGACCGGGATACCGCTCAACCAGTCCGTGTCCCGCGTCGAGACTCCCGTCGCGGCAAAGCCGCAGGAAACCGAAACCGAGGGTTGATATGCCCCGCGCCGCCGGGCTATTCAGGAGCGCGAGGTTTACGCCAGCATGGCGCGGAGGCGCGGCAGCCGCGCCCCACCCCCCTTGTCGCCCCTTTAGAGGAGATGTTGCCCTCAGGCGACAGAGGGGGCGGGACGAATCCCGCCGCGCCCCAACTATCCAATGGGCTTCGAGGAGGTTGGATCGCGGGTGGTAAGCCCGCCCCCTCTGCCACCTGAAGGCGGCGTCTCCCCTAAAGGGGCGGCAAGAGGCTTGGAACAGCGCGACGTTTTCCACGCCGCCGTGAGGTTCGCGGCCATGACGGGCAGCGGCAGACGCGGCAGCGCGGCATATACCGCTATTTCCCTAAAGAGTGTTTTGGGGGAAATAACCGCGTATGAAATCGCCGCGCGGCCCGCGCTGCCTCGTCTCTCCGAAGCGTCGTTACCGCCCTTGCCGCGCCGCCGCGCCCTTGCGCCGGCGACGCTTGCAAAGCCCCGCCGCGTGTGGTACCCTAGGACGCGTTCGGCGCGTTCCATCTATTATGTAAGCGCGTGTTCGCGCGGAAGCGAGGCCTTAGCGTGAGACTAGGCGTGAGTTCGTATTGCCTGGATTCCATGATACGCAAGGGGGAGCTGACACTCCCCGCCGCGCTCGACTGGGCCGCCAGCCAAGGCGCGGAAATCGTGGAGCTGGTACCGTTCGCGTTCAGCTTTGAGACGGCTGACGGCGCGATCGATTATGGCTTGATAAAAGATACGCGGCGACACGCCGCCGACGTCGGCGTCGCGCTGGCCAACTACTCCGTCCTGGCCGACCTGTGCAAGGACGATCCCACCGCGCTGGCCGCCGAGATCGACCGCGTCAAGCGTCACATAGACATCGCGGCGGAGCTGGGAGCGCCGCGCATGCGCCACGATATCAGCGCGTTCCGGCGTCCTCGCGGTCTCAACGGTGTCGCCGAGTTCGACCGCTTGCTGGGCCAAATGTCCGACGCGGCGGGCAGGCTAGCCGACCACGCCGCCACGCGCGGATTGACCACGCTGGTAGAGAACCACGGCTTCTTCGTCAACGGCGCCGACCGCGTGGAACGGCTGATACGCGCGGTGGATCGCCCAAACTTCGCGCTGCTGCTGGACACGGGCAATATCGCGTGCGTGGACGAGATCCCGGAGGTCGGCGCGTTGCGGCTGGCGCCGTTCGCGCGGATGGTCCACCTGAAGGATTTCTACATCAGGCGGCGCGACCCCGGCGACGCGCGCGACTTCGACTGCGCGGGCAGTTGGTTCACTACGCAGGCCGGGCGGTACCTCCGCGGCTCGATCCTCGGGCAGGGCGACCTGGACGCGCCGGAGATACTCCGCGCGATCAAGGCCAGCGGCTACGACGGCGACATCGCCATCGAGTTCGAGGGGCTGGAGGAACCGCGCTACGCCACGAAGGTGTCGCTTGATAACGCCCGCGGGTTTTGGAGGGAGATCAGTTGACCGATACCGCGCGTATCCGGAATTTCTGCGTCATCGCGCACATAGACCACGGCAAGTCCACGCTCGCCGACCGGCTGTTGGAACGCACGGGGGTCGTCGCGCGGCGCGACATGGTCGAGCAGGTGCTGGACAGCATGGAGCTGGAGCGCGAGCGCGGCATCACGATCAAGTCCAAGCCCGTGCGCATGCCGTATACCGCGCGCGACGGCCAGGAATACGCGCTCAACCTGATCGACACGCCCGGACACGTGGACTTTACCTACGAGGTGTCGCGGGCGCTGGCGGCGTGCGAGGGCGCCGTGCTGATTGTCGACGCGACGCAGGGCGTTGAGGCGCAGACGCTGGCCAACGCCTACCTCGCGCTGGAGCACGGCCTGACGATCCTGCCGGTGATCAACAAGATCGACCTGCCGTCCGCCTCGCCCGAACGCGCCAGGGAGCAGATTGAGGACATGCTCGGGCTGCCCGCCGACAACGCGCCGCTGATCAGCGCGAAGCTGGGCATTGGGATCGACGAGGTGCTGGAGATGGTCGTCCGCGAGGTGCCGCCGCCCTCCGGAAAGACGGACGCGCCGCCGCGCGCGTTGATATTCGACAGCTTCTATGACAACTACCGGGGCGCGATCTGCTCTGTTAAGGTTGTGGAGGGCGCGTTCACGGCCGGGCAGCGTATACGCATGTTCGCCGGGGGCGTGGAGTTCGACCTTGTCGAGGCTGGCGTGTTCTGTCCCGGGTACCGCGCGGCGGACACGCTCTCCGCCGGGGAGGTCGGGTACCTCGCGGCGTCGATCAAGGATATCCGCGACACGCGCGTGGGCGACACCGTCACCGACGCCGCGAACCCCGCCGCCGGGCCGCTGCCCGGGTACCGCCCGGCCCGCTCGATGGTCTTCTGCGGCATATACCCCGCCGACGGAGCGCGGTACGCGGACCTTCGCGAGGCGCTGGAGAAACTGCGCCTGAACGACGCCGCGCTGCTGTTCGAGCCGGAGACCTCCGCCGCGCTGGGCGTCGGGTTCCGGTGCGGGTTCCTGGGGCTGCTGCACATGGAGGTGATACAGGAACGGCTGGAACGGGAATTCGACCTGGACCTGATAACGACCGCGCCGAGCGTCATCTATGAGATTATAAAGACCGACGGCTCCACGCTGCTAATCGACAACCCCACTAACCTGCCGCCCGTCACCGAGATATCGGAGACGCGCGAGCCTATCGTCCGCGCGACGATATACTCGCCGCGGGACTCGCTGGGCGCGTTGATGGAGCTGAGCCAGTCCAAGCGCGGCGTGTACCGCGAGCTTCGGTACGAGGGCGACCGCGCCCTGCTGGTATACGACCTGCCGCTCAATGAGATACTGTTCGACTTCTTCGACCAGGTAAAGAGCCGTTCGCGCGGTTACGCGTCGTTTGATTATGAGCTTTCCGGATACCAGAAGAGCGATCTGGTAAAACTGGATATACTGCTCAACGGCGAGGCGTGCGACGCGCTGTCGATCATCGCGCACAGGGAAAAGGCGTACGCGCGGGGACGGTCGATCGCGGAGAAGCTGGTCGAGGCGATACCGCGGGCGCAGTTCGAGATCCCGGTGCAGGCGGCGATCGGCGGGAAGATCATCGCGCGAGAGACGGTCAAGGCGGTGCGCAAGGATGTGCTGGCCAAGTGCTACGGCGGCGACATCACGCGCAAGAAGAAGCTGCTGGAAAAGCAGAAGGAAGGCAAGAAGCGCATGCGCCAGGTGGGATCGGTCGCCGTGCCGAGCGAGGCGTTCCTGGCTGTGCTGAAGATGGATTAATTATGACCGGAGGTATATATTGCCCCAACCCATGACGCTTGAGCGTATCCTCAAGGACCCGAACCTGCGCGCGCTGATCGACGCTGCCAACCAACACCTCGCCGCGCAGGGTTACACCGACCACGGGCCGCGCCACGCCCGGTTCGTCAGCCGCTTCGCCAGCGAGATACTGCGCCGCCTGGACTATGACGAGCGCGAGGTCGGGCTGGCCGCCATCGCGGGCTACGTCCACGATATCGGCAACAGCATCAGCCGCGTCAACCATGGCGTGTCCGGCGCGTGCATGTTATTCCCGCTGCTGCTCCAGATGGATATGCCCATGGCCGACGCGCTCGCCGTCGTGACCGCCGTCGGCAACCACGACGAGGGCATCGGCGTGATAACCTCGCCCATCACCGCCTCGCTGGTCATCGCCGACAAAACCGACGCCAGCCGCAGCCGCGTGCGCAACGGCACGCCCGAGCCTGGCGACATCCACGACCGCGTCAACTTCGCGATCGAGCGCAGCCGCCTTTCGGTCGACAAAGACCGGCGAGTCATATTCCATGAATTGGAGATGGATTCGTCTAGCTCAATTATGGAATACCTTACCATATATATGTCGCGCATCGCCATGTGCGAGCGGGCGGCGCGATTCCTAAGCTGCTCGTTCGGGCTGACCATCAACGGGCATTCGATAAACGGATAAATCACGCCGCCGCTCAACAAATCCCGCCCGTGGTTCGTTATATAGGCGAGCGGGAGGCGATTGTATGGCGAACTATTATGTTGGCAGAAAGAAACGGCGCGGGGTGTCGTTCGGCACGTGGTTCATGCTCGCGGTCACCGCGCTGACCGTGTGCGTAGGCGCGTGGATCTTCCCGCGCGTGTCGGGCGGCATGGAGGACGTCGCGGCGGCGTCCGGCGCGCTCATACAGTCGCTGGTCGCGACAGCCGCGCCCGGAGCGACGCCCGCCGCCGTGCTGAGACCCACGGCAGAGCCTACCGCCGCGCCGACGACGCCGCCTCCGCCGCAGTCACGCGCGGTGACATTAGGCGTGTCTGGGCAGATATATTTGGATAATAGCCTGCGCAAGTCGGGGTTGTTGGAGACGGGCGGGTATAATTATGATAGTATATTCAGCGTAATCGCGCCGTACGCCAGCGCGGTCGACGCGATGATGGTCACGCTGGAAACGACGGTCACCGACACGTCGCCGTACGACACCTACTGCGCCCCCAGCGAGATATTAACCGCGCTGAAAAAAGCGGGCGTGGACATAATCAACCTTGGCACCGAGAGGATTCTGGAGGAAGGCTTCGAGGGACTGAACAAGACCCGAGCCGCCGTTGAGATGCAAGGATTCAGCGTGACCGGGGCGCATAGGAGCGTAGACGAGCAGGCGCTGCCGCTTACCTTCGACCTGAACGGGGTTAAGGTGGCGGTACTGTCATATACTTATGGGCTAAGCACGATCGGCGCGAAGCAGGGTACGCGGGATCAACGCGCGATCGCGGTCAACACGATCGAGACCACAAAGATTCGCCAGGACGTTGAGGCCGCGAGAGGACAAGGCGCGAATCTCGTTATAGTTAATATGAATTGGGGCAAAAGAACAGCTACGAAGCCAGCGGCGGCTGAGATTAAGATAGTTGACGAGATCGCCGACTGCGGCGTGGACGTGATACTAGGCGTACATCCGTCGGCAGCGCATAAGATGGAACGGCGTGAGGTCACGTGGGCCGACGGGTCGGCGCATGAGGTCTTCGTAGCGTACTCGCTGGGGAATTTCTTGACCAACGAGAGGGAGACCGACCAGATTGTGGGGATGCTGCTGTCACTGGAGTTCACGCTTGATCCGGGGGCGGATTCGGCAAGGCTGACACAGGCGACATGGCTGCCCACATGGGTCATGCGCTGGGATAACGGCGGGTACCAGTATAGGATTCTGCCCGCCGGGACGGAGACGCAGCCGGATGAGATGACCGACAGCGTGTTCCGGAATATGAGGCGGGCTTACGAAAGTATAATCAAGCGGTTCGGGGATCAGGCCGCCGCGCCTGTGCCGGAGTAGCGGCGGGCTGGGTTAGTTAGGTTGTGATCAGCGCTGGGGAGTTGGACCGGGCGATCGATTTGGCTAGAGTGTTAGCGACGCGCTGGACGACGCGCTCGTCTTCGTCGCTGAAGCGGGCAGGCTCGGGGCTGTCAAGGTCGAGCACGCCGAAGAGTTTGTCGTCGATGATGATAGGGGCGACGAGCTCGCTGCGGGTGGAGGAGTCACAGGCGATGTAGCCGGGGAACGCGCTGACCTCGTCGACGCGGATAGCGCGGCGTTCTAAAGCGGCCGCGCCGCATACGCCGCGGCCGAATGGGATGCGGATACAAGCGGGCTGGCCTTGGTAAGGGCCGACGGTGAGGGTTTCGTTATGGGCGATGTAGAATCCCGCCCAGTTCACGCGCTCCATGAACGCGAATATGTACGCCGCGACTGTGGACATAGCGGACAGCGGGTCGATGTCTTCGGCCAGCGTGTCGTTGATTACCATTTCCATCTGGGCGCCGCGCTCCAGGCCTGATATGAAGCGAATCTCTGGCAGCATCTCAAACCTCCGGCAGTTGTGTTCGTATGCGCCTTTGGTTAGCGGCGCACCTGTCCCATTACGGTATTCCAGTCGGCGGGCGTTTATGACGCAAGCGCGGACATGGAGGAACAACTTACCCTGGCCACGAGGGTCCAGCGTCACGCTGGTCAGGGGGTCAAGGGGGGTGAAACCCCCTTGCGGGGTGTGGGGCGGAGCCCCACGTCCCCCGGCCGAAACCAACCAGCCCCAGCCCCGCAGGGCAGAAACTAACTTAATGGGCTTCGCCCTTTACGCTGAGTTAGGAGCGGGGGGGGGGGGGGGG
>JAISWI010000093.1 GCA_031270865.1 Oscillospiraceae bacterium | reverse complement strand
CCCCCCCCCCCCCCCCCCCCCCGTCCCCCGGTCGAAACCAACAAACCTCAGCCCCGCAGGGCATAAATAAACTTTTTGGGCTTCGCCCTTTACGCTGGGTTGGGTGCGCTGGGGCGCTGCCCCAGACCCCGCAAGGGGGTTTCACCCCCCTTGACCCCCTGACCAGCGTGACGCTGGACCCTCGTGGCCAGGGTAGGTTGTTCCTCAATGATTTCCTCTTACGGCGACGCGCTTATTCTTCAACCGCCCGTCGTTGATCTTACCAAACCCCAACGGCAGGTTATGGTAAACCGCCAATCCCCATCCAGACGCTTGCGCGGTCGATCCAGCCAACGGCGCGTCATGCCCATCAACCCACGCTATCGCCGCCGATTCCCCAAGCGCAACGGCCACGCTTGCCTGTTCCGCTCGAACCGCCATACCCAGCGCGTACGACGGCTCCCACCCGTGCGGACGCGCCGCGCCCAAATCGATCCCGGCGGCCAGAACCCGCAACCCCACCCAACGCTCAAGCTCGGGGCAGTCCTTTGGCAGCATGGCAACCCGACCTCCCAGCCGGAACATCTGCCCTATCAGCCCAAACCCAGGAACCACCCCCTCTCGAAACATTTCGAACGCTGACCGTTCCGACGCCAAAACGTACTGTTGTCGGTCGAACAATCGCGGCCTTATACCCTTCCGCGTCCCGGTTTTCCGCAAACGCGCCATGAACTGTCCCTCGCCCAGCCCGCTATCCGGCGTTATTCGCAGCATTCCCTCCTCCGATGACGGCAAACCGGGCAGCTCGAAGTCCTCAATTGTAAACTCTGGATGCCCGTTCAAGAACAATTGAACAACCGAATCGTTTTCAATTTGGTTAAACGCGCATGTCGAGTATACCATCACACCGTCTGGCCTTAACATCGACTGCGCGGCCTCCAGTATCGCTAGTTGGCGAACGGCGCAACCCTTGACCGCGCGAACGCTCCAGTCGCGCCGCGCCGCCGCGCTGCGCCGGAACATCCCCTCGCCTGAGCACGGCGCGTCGACCAAAACGCGGTCGAACCACTCCGGGAAGCGCTCAACCAGCCGCCCGGGTGGTTCCTGTGTGATTATCGCGTTGGTTACGCCTAACCGCGCCAGGTTGCCGCGCAGTTCGCGGGCTCGTTCCAGGCTCGGCTCGTTCGCTACTAACACGCCCATACCGACCAGCGCGGCCGCAATCTGGCCGCTCTTGCCTCCCGGCGCGGCGCACAGGTCTAACACTCGTTGGCCCGCCTGAACATCGAGCGCGGCAACCGGAGCCATCGCGCTGGGTTCCTGCAGGTAGTACGCCCCGGCAGCATGAAGCGGATGCTTACCAAATGGCAAATTATGTATCTCGGGCAACGCCGGCAACAGATACCCGCCAACCGCCCACGGTACGGGCGGCAGCGGCGCGATATCACCAATATCCGCCAACTTATGCAGGCGCAGGGCGCGTATCGGCTCACCCTGCGTTATCGCGTCGCGTATCGCGGAGCACCGCGCCTCCGGCATCGAACCGCGCGTCAGCTCGAACCACCCGTCGGGCAGAGATACGCCCATCAATCGAAGAATTCAGGCCGCATGAACCGCTCGATCGGCCAGAAGAGTTCCGCCGCATTCGTAGAAATATATGGCATCAGCCGCGCTTCCCCGGTCACAGCGACTATGGGCGTACCCGTCTCGCGTGACAGGGTTTCCAGCATTGGATGCGCGGCGTTGACGGTTTGCGCGTCCGAGTCGTCGCCCAGGTTGGTGTTGTGTATCAATCCATCAGGGTTGAGGCGCGAGCGTGAGGCGATCCTCGCCATCAGGTCGCGGTTCGAGGCGATATCCGACGAGAGCGGCCTGCAAGCGTTGATGACATACCATAGCCGCGCCCCCGCTCCACGCAGGCGATGCGCGAACTGCCCCAACGCCGCCGCCCCGGTATCATCGCCGCCCACATCGATGACCACGCGCTCACGGGGATTGTCGAATACCGACTGTATCTGCGGCGGCAGCACCGGAATATCCAGCGCGGTCCGCGCGAACACGGGCGCGATCACCCTTACCCCGGCGGCGTTCAGGCGTTCCTCCTGCTCGGCGCCACGGAAGTATGGGTTGACTATATCAAGGTCGATCATCACGGTTGGCTGTCCCAGCGCGGCGATGTACAGCGCGACGTTGAGCGACAGCTCGGTCTTGCCGCTGCCGTAGTTGCCGACGAATACATGGATTCGCGCGGACGCTAGCTCATCGGTAAACCGGTTACGCGTTCTGTCCATTATAATTCCATACCTGTATTGTCCATGTCAGGCGATTCGGGATCGGACGGCATCGCCGGGTTGAGGTAACCCTCGTCTTGTGGGATCATCGGTGGCAGTCCAGCGATGGCCTCATCATCGTCGCCGGCCAAGCGGAACAGGCCGCGCCGCTGCGCGGGCTTGCCCGTCAACGTGCGCAGGATGTCCTTGCGGTTCCACCGCCACGGCCAGCGCGGAGCGCGTTCGGCGGACTCGGCTTCAAACATAAGCGCCGGCTGGTAGGGTTCAAGCGGGATATCCCGCGTGAAGTCCTGCTGGCCGTCGTATTCGGTTTCAAGCACGGGTTCATATATGGGTTCATAATCGGATTCGGGAACAGGTTCGTATATAGTGTCATAACTGGTATCGGGAATAGGCTCGACAGGTCCGGAGGCGTAATAATCCTCCAGCGGAACTACGTCGGCCAGCGGAGCTACGGGGTCGGTTTCGTCAGTTTCGATCAGGGAAATCGGGGCGTCCGCCGCCTCATATATGGTATCGGGCGCGATGTTATCGTCAGCGGACCCAGCCGCCATGTCCGGCGTGTCTGCGGGCAGGATAGTATCCGGCTTCGGCGCGGCCATCGCCAGCGATCGGGCGCGACGGCGGCGCAGCGTCCTGAACCATAGCTTATACGGCTGCCAGCGCAGCATCCATATGGTCCAGTCCAGCGCTAGGCCAAGTATGACCAACGCGGCCAGCAGCTTCGCCCAGTTCGCGTAAAGCCACGATCCCCCGCCAAGCCTCGCGCCGCTGACCATCGACCACACCCAGTTGGAAATGGTATGCGCCCAGCCCGTTATCGCGGCGAAAAACAGACCTACCAGATCGCCGAACCCGCTGAGCCGCTCCAGCCCGACCAAACCGCTCAACCCGATCACCGCCTCACATTCCGCCGTCCGCTGCAATAATAACGATATACATCCCCAAAACCATGCAGGGGACGCGCCGACGCCCGCGTTTACCGCCTGTCCCGCGCGTGAAGGGCCTGGACGCGCCTGGGCGTGTCCGCCCGGCGGCGCGCGCAAAAGCGGACGAGGCGGGGTTGTCCCCTTTAATATTTTGACGTACAAGATTGGTTCCTTGTTCACTTTCAAGAGGCTGTGCCGCATATCGTATGGGGTGATAGTATAGCGGGCAGCCGCATCCTGTTGGGAGGCGTATGATGGCGCGCGATTTGTTCGACGGGTCGCCCGCGTTCCGCGGTCATAGCGCCGAGCGGAGCGGCGCGGGCATGCCCGTTAGCGGGCCGCGGGCTGCCGACATGTTCCCCAATGAGTTCCCGCCGCGAGGCTGGGCCTCGTTCATCGTGTACCCGGTCAACGCGTGGTTCTCCACGCTCGTGAGGGACGCGGAGTTCGCGCTGCGGGGCCGTGGGCGCGTGACTCCGGGCTGCCGCGTTTCGCATGGAGGGTTATGGTTCCATAATATTCCAACGGGGAAGTACGCGCTGACCCAGTCGCGCCCCGCGTTCGGGTACTTCACCACGCCCATCATCCCATTAACGGTCGATCTGGAAGGGAACGCGTGGATTGACGGCGAGAACGCCGACGGCTACAACGTGCCCATGCCGCCCGCCGGAATCCATTTGCGCGTGTCGGATCCCAACGGCCAGCCGTTAACGGGCGGCGTCTACGAGCTAGCCGCGAAAAGCGCGGGGCCCAACCCCGACCAGGCGGAGGAGCTTACCCGGTACGCGCGGGCGGAACAGGGGATCATCCGCTTCCCGAAGGTGAAGCCAGGCATGTACACGCTTCGGGAACTTATGCCGCCGTATGGTTACCACGCCATGCCGAGGGAAAGGTTGGCGCTGGTGCCGCAATCGGGACAGCCGAGGGTTGAGGGGCTGGAGCCAACAGAGTTTGTGCTGGTCAACCCGCCGCTGCGCTCCGCGTGTTTCAGCGTGATGATTGAGCGACTGCCTGGCGTGTGCACCGCTATGTCGTACGGCTTATTCTTATTATATAACGATCACAAGACCACGCGGGCTGTGCCGGACTCGCGCGGGCTGCTCTCGTTCACGAACGTGGAGCCGGGGGTATATACCATCAGGCCAGAACGTTCGCGGGCAAGGGCGGGGTTCGGCGCGGAGGCGCTGCTGCGCGTCGCCATGGACGGCCAGGCGGAGATCCACTTGAGGGGATGCGTCGGCCCGCGCATGCGCATCGTCAACGCCTCCATAGACGACATAGCAAACCCAATGTCCGGCGAGAAGCCGCCATGTATCGATCTGGCCGCGCTGCAGAAGGATTTCCTGTCGTTCCGCAGGAAGTTCTTCGTATCGGTGAAGGAGACCGAGAAGCGCGTGGCGCGGGCAGAGTCAGCCATACAGTCGAGGCCACGGCAGCGCGGACGGCCCCGCGCAGAAAACTGGCAGTGTGTCGTCAAGGACGGCGACACGATATCGGACCTCGTAAACGAGATCATCAAGAAGGGATGTTGATCAAAGTATAAGCATCGCGTCGCCGAAGGAGTAGAAGCGGTAACGTTCCTCAACGGCGAGGCGGTAAGCGTCCAGCGCGGCCTCCCTCGTCCAGAACGCGCTGACCAGCATTAACAATGTGGATTTAGGCAGGTGGAAGTTGGTCACCATGGCGTCGACGGCCTGGTATTTGTAACCGGGATAAATGTAGATATTTGTCCAACCTGACGACGGGACAACCCTGCCGCCCCTGGCGCACGATTCCACCGTCCGCACGGATGTCGTCCCGACGCATACCACGCGATGGTTTGTCTCGCGGGCATGGTTGATCTTCAGCGCGGCGTCGGCCGATAATTCGTAATACTCCTCGTGCATCTCATGCGCCTCCACCTCGCCGCTGTGTACGGGGCGGAACGTGCCCAGCCCCACGTGCAGCGTCACGCGGGCGACGCCAACGCCCTTATCCACGACGCGCTGAAGCAGCCCGCTGGTGAAATGCAAACCAGCGGTAGGCGCGGCGGCTGAGCCGGAAGTTTTCGCGTAGACGGTCTGGTATCGCTCCGGATCGTCCAGTTTTTCGCGGATGTACGGCGGCAGCGGCATCTCGCCCAGCCTGTCCAGCAGACGCTCGAACGCGCCGCTGGACGCGTCCCAACTGAAATCCACGACGCGGGCGTTGCCTGGCGCGCGGCCCAGTATCTCCGCGCGAAGCAAGCCGCCGCCAAACTCGACAGCCGCGCCTTCGCGCAGCCTCGCCCCTGGCCGGACGAGCGCCTCCCAGCGCGTCAGCGAGAGGCGCTTTAGCAGCAACAGCTCCACCGCGCCGCCCGTGCCCGGTTTATGGCCGATCAGACGCGCGGGCAGCACGCGCGACTCGTTGATGACCAGCGTGTCGCCCGGCTCCAGATAGTCCGGCAGGTCGCGGAAGAGGCGGTGACCAATCGCGCCAGAATCGCGGCGGCACACCATCAAGCGGCTGGAGTCGCGCGGCTCTACAGGAGTCTGCGCGATCCTGTCGCCGGGCAGGTCGTAGCTGAAATCGTCGGCCAGCATCGATATCCTTATAGTGGAAGGCTCAGCTGTTCGCCGGGCTTTATGTCCTGCTCGGCCAGCTTATCCGTCTCGGGCTGCGCCAGTCCCATATGCCTGTACGCGGCAGGCAGGGCGACGCGTCCGCGCGGCGTCCGCGCGATGAAGCCCATCTGCATCAGGTAAGGCTCGTACACGTCCTCGATCGTGCCGGGATCCTCACTCGTGGCGGCGGCGAGGGTTTCAAGGCCGACCGGACCTCCGCTGAACTTGGTGATCATCGCTTCCAGCATCGCTCGATCCACGCGGTCCAGCCCCAGCTCGTCGATGGCCTGCAGCGACAGCGCGTCCTGCGCGATGGGCTGGGTTATCACGCCACGCGCGACGACCTGCGCGTAATCGCGGACACGGCGTAGCAGGCGGTTCGCGATGCGCGGCGTGCCACGGCTGCGGCGGGCGATCTCGGCGACGCCGTCCGGATCGGCGCGGACGCTCAGCGCCTTTGACGCGTTGGTCAGTATAACGCAAAGCTCCTCATGCGTGTAAAGCTCCAAACGGAACATGATGCCGAAGCGGTCGCGCAGCGGCGCGGTGAGCAGTCCGGCCCGCGTGGTCGCGCCCACCAGCGTGAACTTGGGAAGGTCAAGGCGGATAGACTTCGCGGTGGGGCCCTTGCCTATCATGATGTCCAGCCCGAAGTCCTCCATCGCGGGGTAGAGCACCTCCTCGACGACGCGCGGCATGCGGTGTATCTCGTCGATGAACAGCACGTCCCCGGCGCTCAGGTTCGTTAGTATCGAGGCGAGATCGCCGGGCCGCTCGATCGCCGGGCCGGACGTGACGCGGATGTTGCGGCCCATCTCCGCCGCGATGATGTTCGCCAGCGTGGTCTTGCCCAATCCCGGCGGGCCGTAGAGCAGTATGTGGTCCAGCGGATCGCGGCGGCACAGCGCCGCCTGCAGGTATATGGTCAGGGAAACCTTGATGGGTTCCTGGCCGATATAGTTTTTCAGCGTACGCGGGCGTATCGAGCGCTCGGCCTCGGCGTCCTCGTCGCGCGTCTTGGCGGTCATCAATCTATCGTTCTTATCTAATGCTTCCGGCATGCGTTTTCCTCCGGTCAGGTTAATCTATAGTTACGCGTTAATACGCTTCAGCGCCCGCAGTATCAGCTCATCGGCCCTGGTGTTGGAGGCGTCACTGCCTTCAGCAGCGCGGGCGACCGCGCGCTGCGCCTCCGACGATGAGTAGCCCAGCGACATCAGCCCGGCGACGGCCTCATTCTCGGCGCTCGCGCCCGTGAAGGCCGCCGCGCTGTCCAGTTCGCCCGGACCGCCGCTTGCCGGGGCTACCTTATCCTTCAGTTCCAATATGACGCGCTGGGCGGTCTTCTTACCGACGCCGGGAGCGCGGGCTATGGCCGCGGCGTCGGACAGCGCGATCGCGCGGTTCAGGTCGTTCACGCTCAACGTGGAGAGCGCCGCCAGCGCGGTCCTCGCGCCGATACCGCTGACCGAGCGCAGCAGGTCGAACATCGCGCGTTCCTCCGCAGTCATGAACCCAAACAGTTCCATGCCATCCTCACGCACGACCATGCGGGTATGGACGCGCATGGACCCGCCCGAACCCGGCGCGGCGGCCAGCGTCTGGGCGGAGCAGCTCAGGAGGAAGCCTACGCCGCCGACATTGACGATGATCTCGCCCGGGGCGCGTTTCTCGGCCAGGGTACCCTCGAGGAAGGCGATCATACTTCTTCCACCTATATACAATATATGTAGCGGCGCTGCCCGCGCCACACGTTATTTTATCCGGAATTCCTCCGCCGACCTGCCCGCATGCGCGTGCGCGATCGCCACAGCGAGCGCGTCCGCCGCGTCGTCGGGCTTGGGGATCTCGTCCAGGTTCAGCAGCACGCGGACCATCCACTGCATCTGTTGCTTGTCAGCCTTCCCATAGCCGGTTATCGCCTGCTTGACCTGCATGGGCGTATACTCGTATAACTCGCCGGTGTGCCGCGCCGCCGCCAGCATCGCGGCGCCCCTTGCCGCGCCAACGGCCATCGCGGTGGTAACGTTCTTACTGAAGAACAATTCCTCGAACGCGACCGCGCCCGGCTCGTATATGCGCAGCAGCTCCGCGACGCCGTCGAACAACTGGACGAGTCGCGCGGGCATGGTCTGCCCAGGCCTGGTGAGCAACGCGCCATACCCGCGCATGCTGTGGTGACTGCCGTCCGTCTCGATAACGCCCCAGCCCATCGTGGCGAGGCCGGGGTCAATGCCCAGGATCGTCATGGAGGGAGTATAGCATATCGCGGGATGGTATGCAAAGCAAGGGGAATTGTTATGATATCTATTGTTGTTTGATGGGGTTACGGCCAGTCGGCTTGAACAGCGGGATGTCCCCGCGAACACGTGAAAGCGGTCAAGCCGGCATGTTATATCTTTTTCGCCCGGCTGCCCCGTCCGGCCCGCGCGCCGCGCCGCGCTTCCTTATGGATCAACGCGCTGGGCGGGACTCCCTTCATCCGCTTGAACATGCGGCTGAAGTAAAACACGTCGCAAAAACCGCACAACGCGGCGACTTCCGTGATGTTATGTACGCCTTCCTCCAGCAGCAGTTCCGCGTTGTTGACGCGGATACGCTGGATGTACTGCCGGACGGACGCGCCCAGTGATTTCCGGAACAGCGATGAGAGGTATACCGGATTAAGCCGAACCAGTTCAGCGAGCATCGATGTAGTCAGCGGCTCGCCGTAGTGCTGGGATATATATTCAACCGCCTTGCGCACCCGCAGGTCGATGTTGGACAGGCGGAACGCGTTTCGCGCAATGGAGAGCGCCGCGGCTAAGAAACGTCTGGATAGACTGCCCATACCATTTTCCTCCATATTCATGTGTAACA
Organism: Oscillospiraceae bacterium; assembly: GCA_031270865.1. Classification (GTDB taxonomy): domain Bacteria; phylum Bacillota; class Clostridia; order Christensenellales; family Aristaeellaceae; genus BNUH01. The sequence goes on along the minus strand of JAISWI010000093.1, from coordinate 7,677 downwards.
AAGAACCCGATACGCGTGAGCCGCCCGCGCCATACGCTTCGCGCGCGGCTCGCGGTTCGAATGGAATATACAGCCTGGGCGGTTAATAATCCATACACAGGGGATAGTATTTTTGTATTTTCTGTATATGAAAGCTGGCGCGAGCGCAAAACCAATCCGGGAACCGGCACGCCGCCGTTTCCCGGATTGTTTATAAGATCCCATGAACTGCCATAACGGAAGGCAGCGCTTAGTGGAGTATTGACAGCGTCACCCCAGCTTAACCTTATACTCCCCCAGCCACGCGTCCAGCTGCAGCAGCCACGCTATCAGCTGCGGCCTGCCCATCAGTTGGCCGTACCACGTGCCGTCCGACGAGTCCAGCGTCCGCGCCAGCGCGGGCTGGTTGATTAGCCCCTTCAGCGGCGATGCCGGATCGCCCATACGCGCGTCCAGCCTCTCGCGGACTATACGCTCGTATTCCGGGTTGTGGACCTTCGGGTATGGGCTCTTCTTGCGGTTGCGGATGCGCTCGGGCAGGTAATCGCCCATCGCCTCGCGCAGCAGCGACTTCTCCACGCCGTTCTTCCTTTTGATATGCCACGGCACGTTGAACACGTATTCCAACACCCGGTGGTCAGCGAACGGCACGCGCACCTCCAGGCTCGCGCCCATGCTCATGCGGTCCTTGCGCTCCAATAACGAATACATGAAGTGCCGCGTCGACAGCCACGTCGCGCGGCGCGAGGCAAGCATGTCGGGCGTGTCGTCCGGCAGCGACGGGCATCGCGAGAGGTCCGCGCGGTACTCGTCGGATAACGCGGCGTAGCCGTCCTTTGGCCTTACGATCCCCTCGTCGAACAGCCCGGCGCGGATGAACGGGTCATGCAGCCACGGGTAGAATGGTTTCTCCAGCATCTCCGGCCTGTAGAACCATGGGTACCCGCCGAATATCTCGTCGGCGCACTCGCCGGACAGCGCGACCGTGTGCCGCCGCTTGACCTCCAGGCAGTACAGGTACAGCGACGAGTCGATGTCCGCCTGGCCCGGGAAGTCGCGCAGCCGCATCGCGGGGACCAGCGCGTCGGCGACCTGCTCCGGCGTGACGGTCAGTATATGGTGGTCAGTGCCCAGCTCATTGGCCAGCCACGCCGCGTACGCGTCGTCGCTCTGGGGCTGGAACAATGACTCATGGAAGAATTCGCGGTTGTCCTCATACTCGAACGAATAGGTATGCAGCCGCCGCCCGTCTTTCCCGTACGACCGCGCCGCGACAGCCGACACGACCGACGAGTCCAGCCCGCCCGACAGGAACGTCGAAAGCGGCACGTCGGATACCAGCTGGCGCTCGATCGCGTCGGAGAGGATCTCGCGGGTATTGCCGACCGCGTCGGCCTCCGTTCCGGTGAACGGCTCGGCGTTAAGCGACCAGTACGCGCGTTTGGATATCTTGCCGTCCCGCCATACTAGCGAACGCGCGGGTTCCAGCGAGTGAACATCCTTGAACAGCCCCGACCCGATCCGGCTGGCCGGGGCGAGGAACAGCAGTTCCCACAATCCCATCCGGTCCAGTTCCGGCTCTACGTCCGGATGCGCCAGCAGCGCCTTCAGCTCCGAGGCGAACAGCATCCGCCCGTTCCGCTGGGCATAGTACAGCGGCTTTATCCCGAACCTGTCACGGGCGAGGCAGAGCTGGTTGCGCTTGCCGTCCAACACGCCGAAAGCGAATATACCGTTCAGGCGCGACGGGCAGTCCTCCCCCCACATTATATATGACCATAGAACTACCTCGGTGTCGCAGCGCGTCGTGAACCTCGCGCCCAGCCCGCGCAGCTCGCGGGTCAGCTCGGGCGTGTTGTACAACTCGCCATTATACACAATTGTGTATCGGAAACCCTCATGCTCGGCGGTCATCGGCTGGAGGCCGTTCTCCAGGTCGATGATGGCCAGGCGGTTATGCTGCAGCGCCGCGCCGTTGACCGTGTAGACACCCGACTGGTCCGGACCGCGATGCTTCATTGCCGCGCCCATCGCCAGCGCCGCGCGTTCCGACGACGCGGATGGTATCGTCAGGTTGTTATCGACAACCCCGCAAATAGAACACATACCAATTCCCCCTGCCCGTACATTGCTGGGCGGTCCAGGACTCGCCCGTATACATTATGCCCCGCGCGGGGGATTGTGCGCGACGCCGCCCGGGGCGCGGTTAAGCCCGCGCGGGGTGGTATTGTTTGTCCCCGGCGCATATGCTTGATTGGCAGGGCTTCGTATGTTATACTACCCATCGATGTTTGATTGAAGGAGAGCTAGAATGATTTCCACGGTAGAACGGCTATCCCCAGCCCAGGTAAAGCTCCGCATCGAGGTGGACGCCGACGCGTTCGAGGCCGCCGTGCATAAGGCGTACCTCAAGCAGCGCGGACAGATCAATATGCCGGGGTTCAGGCGAGGCAAGGCCCCGCGCAAGCTGATAGAGAGCATTTACGGCCCCAGGGTCTTTTTCGACGACGCCATAAACCAATTGTTCCCCGAGGCGTACGGGAAGTCGCTGATGGAGCATACGCTCTCCCCGCTTGACGAGCCTCAGCAGCCCGAGGTAAAGGCGGAGATAGGCGAACCGCTGGAGATAACGGTGAGCGTCGCGGTATACCCCACAGTCGAGATCGGCGACCTGGCGGGCATATCCGTCGAGCGGATGGGCGACGAGGTGGACGACGACGCGGTGGACCAGGAGATAGAGCGCGTTCGTGAGCGGAACGCCCGGGTCAGCGAGGTCGAGGATCGTCCCGCGCGGGACGACGATCTGGCGACCATCGACTACAAGGGCACGGTCGACGGCGAGCCGTTCGAGGGCAGCGAGGCCGAGAACGAGCAGCTGACGATCGGCTCCGGCTCGTTCGTGGCGGGGTTTGAGGATCAGATCATCGGCATGAATCCCGGCGAGGAACGCGATATCGACATAACCTTCCCGGAAGATTACTTCCAGGAGGACCTGCGCGGCAAGAAGGCTGTGTTTCATATAACGCTGCGCGCGATCCGCGCGCGCGAGCTGCCCGACCTGGACGACGAGTTCGCCAAGGACGTTTCAGAGTTCGATACGCTGGACGAGTACAGGGCGCATACGCGTTCCGAAATGGAAAAGGCCGCCAAACGCCGCGCCGACTACCAGTACGATGAGGAACTGCTGTCCGCGCTGGCCGAACGCGCTGTCACCGAGGCCCCGGAGACCATGGTCGAGTATGAGGCGAACCGGTCGCTGGAACGCCAGGCCCGGTCGATGGTCGGCGACAAGCCCGACCGGATCGAGTCCTTCATGAACATGTTCTCCAAGAATGAGGACGTGATGGGCCGCCACCGCGCCGAGGCGACTAAGCGCGTCATCACCCGGCTGGCGGTCGACGAGCTGATCAAGCGCGAGGGGCTGTACTATAACCCCGACAAGGACCAGGACATCTACCGCGAGATGGTGAAGGCCGTCGCCGCGGAGGAGGGCCTGACCGAGGAAGCGCTGGAGGAGCGGGTCGCGAAATCGCGGCAGGAGACGGATTCGCTTCGCTCGCTGGTCGAGCGCAGGAAGGCCCTGCGGTATCTAGCGGGCGTCGCGGAAGGCTCGATCATCCCGGGCGCGAAGGATCAGGACGCGCCGGAACCGGAATCCGCCGATCAGGACGCGCCCGAACCGGAACCCATCGAGCCGGAAACCCCGAAGCCCGACGCGAAAGGGACTGGCCCTGAAGAATAAGTCCATGCACACGGAACAATTTTCCGCGCGGCGTGTAAACTAGCGCGACGTGTGGTATATTGATAATTGATAGAGGGGCGGTCGGCGAGCAACGCCTGCCCTCCCCCTTCCCCTACCAAACAACGCATCGCAAAGGAGGCGGCGTCCATGGCAAGCCTTATCCCAATGGTTATTGAGCAGACCAACCGCGGGGAGCGGTCGTATGACATTTACTCCAGGCTGTTGAAGGATCGGATAATCTTCCTGGGGGGCGAACTGGACGACAACGAGGCCAACCTCATCGTGGCCCAGCTGCTGTTCCTGGAGATGGAGAATCCGGATTCGGACATCTCCTTCTACATCAACAGCCCGGGCGGGTCGGTCACGGCTGGCATGGCGATATACGATACCATCCAGTATATCAAGCCGCAGGTGCGGACCGTGTGCGTAGGGCTGGCGGCGTCAATGGGCGCGTTCCTGCTGATGGCCGGCGCGAAGGGCAAGCGCCTCGCGCTGCCCAACAGCGAGATATTGATCCACCAACCCTCGGGCGGCGCGCGCGGACAGGCGAGCGACGTGCAGATACACGCCGAATGGCTTGTGCACAACAAACATAAATTGAACCGAATGATATCTGAAATGACGGGCCAGCCCGTCGAGAAGGTCGCCATCGATTCCGACCGCGACCGGTTCATGACCGCCGAGGAGGCGCTGGCCTACGGCATCATCGACGAAATCTACAATCCCAGGAAGGATAAGAAGTAATATGGCAAGACATGAGGACCCGTCGGGCCAGCCGATCTTCTGCTCGTTCTGCGGCAAACCGCAGGAACAGGTGCGCCGTATAGTCGCGGGGCCGGAGCATATCTATATCTGCGACGAATGCGTGCTGCTGTGCCAGGATATCATCGCGGACGATCTAGGCCTGTCACAGCGGACCGACTCCGACGGGTTGCTGCGCCCCAAGGACATCAAGGCGATACTCGACGAATACGTGATCGGCCAGGAGGTCGCCAAGCGCACACTGGCCGTAGCGGTGTATAACCACTATAAACGCATCAATGCCGGAGTCAGGCCTAACAGCGTCGAGCTGCAGAAATCCAACATCGTCATGCTGGGGCCTACCGGCTGCGGCAAGACCCACCTAGCGCAGACACTGGCGCGGATACTCAACGTGCCCTTCGCCATCGCGGACGCGACATGCCTGACCGAGGCCGGATACGTCGGCGAGGATGTTGAGAACATCCTGCTGCGGCTGATCCAGAACGCGGACTACGAGATCCAGAACGCCCAGCGCGGGATCATATACATCGACGAGATCGACAAGATCGCGCGTAAGAGCGACAACCCGTCGATCACCCGCGACGTATCCGGCGAGGGCGTGCAGCAGGCGCTGCTGAAGATACTGGAGGGCACGGTCGCGAGCGTGCCGCCCCAGGGCGGGCGCAAGCATCCGCACCAGGAGTTTATACAGATAGACACGTCTAACATATTGTTTATCTGCGGCGGCGCGTTCGACGGCGTGGATAAGATCATCGAGGCGCGGATCGGCAAGAAGTCGATGGGCTTCGGCGCGGATGTGCGCAGCGCCGAGCAGCGCGACATCGGCGAGATCCTCTCGCATATCCGACCGGAGGATCTGCTCAAGTATGGCCTGATCCCCGAGTTCGTGGGGCGGCTGCCCGTCATCGTCACACTCGACAAGCTGGACGAGGAGGCGCTGATGCGCATCCTTACCGAGCCAAGGAACGCGCTGGTTAAACAGTACCAGAGCCTCATGCAGATGGACCACGTGGGGCTGGAGTTCAAGCCGGAGGCGTTAAGGCTGATAGCGCAGCAGGCGATCGAGCGCAAGAGCGGCGCGAGGGGACTGAGGGCCGTCATAGAAGGATTGCTGCTGGACACGATGTTCGAGCTGCCCAGCCGCTCAGATGTGCGCAAATGCGTCATAACGACCGATACCGTCAAGGGCCAGCCGCCCGTGCTGGTGCTGGACGACGAGGAGGCCGGGCACGCCCGGCTGATATCCCCGGCAGTGTGACGGCGCTTGGGGGTAAGGGGCCGCCGGTCTAAGGCGGTCCTTTTCTATTACCATAACATACCGCTGGACGCGCCGGGAATTAACATCTATAATGATTCCAATGAAATCATTGGACAATGTGTAGGTGATCATAGATATTATTTCGGAGGGATGGTTATGACCAGGGTTCAACGCGCCATAGCCAGCTGCGTATTGATGGCGCTGTTAGGCGCGGGCGTCTACGCCGCGCTGCGCCAGCCGCCCTGGCGTACATATCCAGTCTTTTTGGCGATGCTCGACGCCGGACAGGTTACAGAGGTGACGTTCACCGGCGACAGCATGGCCTTTACTACAGTGGGGGGTACCCGTTACCGCGCCGACGCCCCGACGGACCAGTCGCTAAGGGAACGGCTGATGATGGAAGGCGTGCGCGTGCGGACGAGCCAGGCCCCGCCATGGGCCGGGCTGGCTGTAGCGCTAGGGCTGGCGGGTGGGATCATCCTGTATAAACGCGCGGGGAAACGTTCGTCTTCTGGGCTGTCAGTGGGTGAACAGATACCGAATACAAGGTTTTCAGATGTGGCCGCGCAGGATGAGGCGGTGGACTCGCTGCGGGGGCTGGTAGAGTTTATAAAGGATCCCGGGAAGTATGAGCGGTTCGGCGCGAGGATACCAAGGGGTATGCTGCTGTATGGCCCGCCAGGGACGGGTAAGACGCTGCTGGCTAAGGCGCTGGCGGGCGAGGCTGGGGTGCCGTTCTTCAATGTGTGCGGGTCGGACTTCGTTCAGATGTATGTTGGGGTTGGCGCGGGGCGGGTTAGGGATCTGTTCAAGAAGGTAAGGGCCGCTGGGAAGGCCGTGCTGTTTATAGATGAGATAGACGCGCTGGGACGAAGGCGTGACCAGCATGGGAACGAGGAACGGGAACAGACATTGAACGCGCTGCTCACTGAAATGAGCGGGTTTAGGGGCGACCAGGGGGTTGTAGTGTTAGCGGCGACGAATCGTCCAGATATGCTGGACGAGGCGCTGACAAGGCCTGGGAGGTTTGACAGGCAGGTGGAGGTAGGACTGCCAACGAGGGCGCAGCGGCTTCAGATATTGAAGGTGCACGCGAGGAATAAGCCGCTGTCTAAGGATGTTGATTTGGAAAGGCTGGCGTATAACGCGGTTTATTTTTCCGGGGCGAAGCTGGAGAGTTTGCTCAATGAGGCCGCGATAAGGGCCGCGAGGAGGAACGCCGGGGCTATAGAGCCGGATGATATTGAGTATTCGTTTGAAACAGTTATGGTGGGCGAACAGAAGCAGGATAGAAGCGGGGTAAGCGACAGGGAACGGACGATAACAGCGTACCACGAGGCAGGTCACGCGCTGGCGACGGCAAAGCTGCTGCCGGAAAGTAAGTTGACAAGGTTGTCGATTATACCGTCGACGAAGGGGATGGCCGGGTATAGCATGTCGGTTCAGCCGGACAGGATGTTCCAGACAAGAGCGGAGTTGGAGGCGCATGTAGCGATAGCGCTGGCCGGGCGAGCGGCGGAGGAGCTGGTGTTCGGGCATAGGCAGATTACGACAGGGGCGTCGAATGATCTGGCAAGGGCGACGGAGATGGTTGCGAGGATGGCGCTGGAATGGGGGATGGATGATGAGTTGGGGCTTTCAGTACGGCGGGTGTTGGGGCAGTACGGCATCAACGGCAGCTCGGAGGCGCAGCAGGTGAAGGCGCGGTTAGATCTGTTGTATAAGGTGACGCTGCGTTTGTTGGAGAACGAGCGTGATACGCTGCGGATGCTGGCGGAGGCGTTGCTGCGGGAGGAACTGCTCAACGAGGATCGACTGCGCGAGCTATTGCCAGCGGCGTAAATCCTGGAGGAACAACCTACCCTGGCCACGAGGGTCCAGCGTCACGCTGGTCAGGGGGGCAAGGGGGGTGAAACCCCCTTGCGGGGTCTGGGGC
>JAISWI010000082.1 GCA_031270865.1 Oscillospiraceae bacterium | reverse complement strand
CCCCCCCCCCCCCCCCCCCCCCCCCCGCTCCTAACTCAGCGTAAAGGGCGAAGCCCATTAAGTTAGTTTCTGCCCTGCGGGGCTGGGGTTTGTTGGTAACGGCCGGGGGCCGCGGGGCTCTGCCCCGCACCCCGCAAGGGGGTTTCACCCCCCTTGACCCCCTGACCAGCGTGACGCTGGACCCTCGTGGCCAGGGTAGATTGTTCCTCTATGCCTTGTGTCCGCTTTGCGGCATTCACCTTCCCGTCACTCGTCAAGACCCAGCGATTCACCGATATCGCTTGGCAGATCCTCCACCAAATACGACGTACAATGCGGACACCTCGTCGCTTCCTGATCCACTTCTGTCTTACAATAAGGACATAAACGCGGTTCTGGCCTCAACTCCTCCTTCGGCTTCGGCTTAAACCGCTTAATCAACGTCACAAACCCATATATAACCAACGCCATCAACACAAAGTCTATAACCTTCGTTATGAACGACCCATAGTTAAACACCCCTGCCCCTGCCGCCGTCGCCTCCGCCGCGCTGCTATACCGCTTCCCATCCAACGCTATAAACAGCCCGGCTAGGTTAACTCTCCCTAACACCAACCCTATCAGCGGCATGACCAAGTCATTCACTACCGAGCTGACTATCTGGCTGAACGCGCCGCCTATCATCACGCCTACGGCCAGATCCATCACATTCCCGCGCATGGCGAATTCCTTGAACCCCTTCAGGTATCTTTTGATGAAACCCATAGTGGCGCAACCTCCGGGCTGGCTCGCATACCTAATCCTTAAGCCTGCATTGCTTTATTCGCCGTTCCGGTGTAGAATCCTTCTGGATCAGCCCTTGAATCCTTTCTCCAGCGTAATAAATTATGGAGGAAATATCTGATGAGACTCACGCTTAGCTCCTACAGCCTGGCCGGGCTTCTCCGTGATGGCCGCGCCTCAACCCTTACCGACTTGCCCCGCTTCGCGTCCGACCTTGGCTTCTCCGGCTTCGAGGTCGTCGCCTCCTCCGACGACGCCCTCAAACTGGCCGAACCCCTCAAACAGGCTTGCTCCGCTTCTTCCCTTACCGTCACTACTGTATGCGTCGGTTCCGACTTCCTTGCCAACGACGTCGCCACACAAGCCAACGCCTTGCGCAAGGCTGTCGACGCTTGCGCTATTCTGGGCGCGCCTGTCCTGCGCCATGACGCCACTCAAGGCTGGCCCCGCGACTCCCGCTCCATCCGCAACTTCACGCGCGCGCTGCCCCGCCTGGCCGAAGGTTACCGCGCGGTGACCGAATACGCGGCCGGCCTTGGCGTCAAAACAACGGTGGAGAACCACGGCTTCTTCTGCCAGGATAGTGACAGGATCGAGGCTCTTATCGACGCGGTAGATCACCCTAACTTCGGCGCTTTGGTGGACATTGGCAACTTCCTTTGCGCTGACGAGGATCCCGTCCATGCCGTCTCTCGCCTTGCTCCTTTAGCCGCGCATGTCCACGCCAAGGACTTCCATGTTAAGCGCGGCGGCGCGAACCCTGGCCTTGGCTGGTTCAGGACGCGCGGCGGGAACTGGCTGCGCGGCGCGATAGCCGGGCATGGCGAGCTTGACATACCTCGCTTGCTTGGCATACTCAAACGCGCTGGTTATGACGGCTGGGTGACGGTCGAGTTCGAGGGTATAGAGGACTGTTTGCTGGGCGCGGGCGAGAGCCGCAAGAACCTTGAGTCCATGATCGACGCGCTGGACTAATCGTCCAGCGAGCTGCTCCTGCCGCGCTTGCCCACCATGAAACCTTCTTTCTCCCAGATGGCCATCCATTCCCTTAGCCTGACGAAAAACACGTCGTTGCTTGGCGTCTTGGCCATCATGGATATAAGCTGCTCTGTCGCGTCGCTGACGTTGGAGGCTGACAGCACCTTGCGGATGGTCATCACCCCGTCCAACTCCTGCGGGCTTAGCAGCAGCTCCTCCCTTCGCGTGCCGGACTTGGCCAGGTCTATGGCGGGGAAGATCCGCTTCTCGCTTAGTTTTCGGTCCAGGTGTATTTCCATGTTGCCTGTGCCCTTGAACTCCTCGTATATGACGTCGTCCATGCGGCTGCCTGTCTCAACCAGCGTCGTGGCTATGATGGTCAGGCTGCCGCCGTTCTCAACGTTCCTTGCCGCGCCGAAGAAGCGTTTGGGTTTATGCAGCACGCCCGGGGCGAGGCCGCCCGACATGGCGCGGCCCGTCTGGGGCGCTGTCGCGTTGTACGCGCGTGAGAGCCGGGTCAAGCTGTCCAGCAGCACGACTACGTCCTTGCCGCACTCTACCAGCCGCTGTGCCCGTTCTATCACCAGTTCGGCCACGCGCGTGTGGTTGTCGGGCATCTCGTCGAACGTGGAGTACACTACCTCGCCGCGCGTTATGGACCGCTTGATGTCCGTGACCTCCTCGGGACGCTCGTCGATCAGCAGCACGATCAGTTCCGCGTCGGGGTAATTCTGGCTGACGGCGTTCGCGATTTTTTTGAGGAGGATGGTCTTTCCGGCCTTAGGCGGCGCGACGATCAAGGCCCTCTGCCCCTTGCCTATGGGCGCGACGAAGTCTATTACGCGTATGGCCAGGTCGTTTTTATTTAAATCGTTCTCCAGCGTAAGCCGCTCGTTGGGGTAGACGGGCGTGAGATTCTCAAATGGCGTTCGGCGCGAGGTCTGGTCGGACGGCGCCCCGTTAATCGTCGATATGAACAACAGCGCGGTGTTGCGCTCGCCTTCGCGGGACAGACGGGCCTTGCCTGTTACCTTGTCGCCGTTCTTTAGCCCGAATCGGCGAATCTGCGCGATGGACACATATATGTCGCCGGCGCTGGGCTGGTAGTTCACTCCGCGCAGGAACCCGTAGCCGTCGGCGTGCATCTCCAGCACGCCCTCGCCGTCCACGCAGTCCCCGCTCTGCAGCAATTCTGATAACTGCTGGCCGGACGTGTTCTCGCGCCGGTAGGGTTGTTCTATCCGTGGTCGAACCGGCTGACCCTCGTATCCCCGCTGGACCGGAACGGGCCGCGGCTCCTGCCAGCGCTGCGCGGTTTCCTGGCCCCGGTCATGGAATCGCTCGTTATACGCTCCCTGCTGGGCTGTCGCGGCGAAACCTGGCGAACCCTGCGCCGGGCCTGCGAAGCGTTCCGCCGGGCGGTCGGGGTACCCGGCGTCGTCGCGGCGCGTGAATCCCGCGCGGACAGTCGCGGGGCGGGGCGCGGACTGGTCGTGGCTGTAGCGGGTATCGCTGGCGTAGCGGTGGAATCCGGTGCTCCGGGGCGGGACGGACGTCGAGCGCGTGAGCGTATTTAGGCGCGGCAGTTCCGACGCCGGGGCTGTCTGTGCCGGGATTGAGGCCTGTGGATCATCAACGGCTGTGGTCTCGGCGGTAGTCTCGGCGGCGGGTTTATCGAATTCCGGCGCGGCGGCAAGCGGCCTGTCCTCGCCGTTCTGCTCGATGACCTCGATATCGTCCATGCTCTCGAAATCATCTATGGGCAGGATTGGCTCGATGGGCGTACCCAGTTCCTCATCCGATTTGGCTGCGGGCGCTTCCTGGACCTGCCCGGCCGCCTTTGCGTCAATCTTAACGGCGGGATCAATCTTAACGACGGCGGGTTCCGACGCCGCTGCCGTCTTATCAGGCTCTTTGGCTGGTCCCTTAATAATTTCTTTATCGGGTTCCTTAACGGATTCCTTAACAGGCTCAACGCTCGCCGCCGCGGGCCTGCGCACGGATGTCCAGGCCCTCGCGCGGCCTGGAGGGGATGGCGCGGCGGTATTCTTCGTTCTAGTCTCAGTCTCAACCCGCGCGTCCTTATCCGGCTGGACTGGGGCGGCCTTCTCCGCCCGGACGCGAGTGAGCAGGGTTGTCTGTTCTTCCGGCGCGTCTGTGGCGGTTTCGGGTTCCGGTTTGGCCGCCGTTATGGACGCGCGCGGCCTTCCCCGGCGGGGCGGTTGTATATCGGTGTAGCCGCGCTCCCAGCCCTTGGTCAGCAGCGCCGCGATATCCAGTTTATTCATGCCTGTGGGCAGCGGAACATGGTGGCTGCGGGCGTATTCTTTCAAGTCCTTTAGCAGCATCTGGTCAAACGCCGGCCTTGCGGTTGACATTGAAGGCGCGAGCGGCGCGGGTTTATGAGATTCCAAACGGATACGCTCCTCTCCGATATGCGGCGGCGCTATGTTCCGCGCGGGTTTCTATGTATGGACACGCGCAATCATTCCTGTTATCAGTATATGCCGCGGCGACGATTTGTATGCGTTTACCTGGTTTGCCGCGCCTGGCGGCGGGGCGAGGCTCCATATTCGGGAAACCATATCCGGCGGCGGGCCGCGCGTTTTACGGCAACCTGGAACCCTCCTCCCGCCTGGGAGGAGGGCCGACGCTGTTTTGTTTAATACTTGCGCTTCCGGGCGGCTTCCGCCTTTTTCTTGCGCTTGACACTGGGCTTCTCGTAGTGTTCGCGCTTACGAACCTCAGCCAGCACGCCCGCGCGCGCGCATTGGCGCTTAAATCTTCTCAGAGCGCTTTCCAGGGATTCGTTTTCCCTTATTCGTACTTCCGACATGGTATCCCTCCCCTCCGCTGCTCATTTGCTTGGGCGCGGGGCTTACCCCTCGCCATTCGGAGGCGCCGGGGGCTGCGCCCCCGTCCCAACGAATACGCTTCACAACATTATTATATCGCGTTTGGCGTGGATCGTCAACTGGCGAATTGGTTTTCCATCCGCGCGGATTCCCCAGATTCTGTCAACATCCGACAAAACACAGGCAGCTTTTCCGCCCGGAGCCAATATCCGTTACGCCAGCTCCGCGCCCATAGCGCGGCCCCCCAACAGGTGTATATGCAGATGGGGTTGACTTTGGCACGCGTCCTGCCCGCAATTGGACACAATGCGGTATCCCCGCTCCCTGACGCCCAGCTCCTGCGCCAGACGGCTCGCCACGCGCATTAGCCTGGCCAGCGTCGCGTCGGACAGCGCGTCCAGCTGGTTCAGCCCGGTGACGTGCGCCTTGGGCATAATGAGCGCGTGCACGGGCGCCTGGGGCGCGACGTCTTGGATGGCGATGATCTCATCATCTTCATACAATATCCTGGCCGGGATCTCCCCGCGGGCGACGCCGCAGAACACACAGCCGCTTTCCGCAGACAACATAGCTCCACCTCCTGATCCGCTGTAAGGCACCCACCCAACATTATGGGTATTGACGCGCGATAATCACCCCGACAGCGCCTCGCCCGGCAATTTCCGTCAGCCGCGTTTGAGCGACCGCGCCGGATATGGCGGCGTCCCCGGTCCGCGCGCGCACCCGCACGTATTCCGGCGTGTAACCCTCGGCCTCGCCGCTTGACGATCTCTCAAATAGAACGTCCCTTATCCCGCCTATCATCCGGGCGATATACTTTTGTTCAAGCTCCCGCCCCAATTCGATGAGGGCGCGGGCGCGTTCGGTCTTCACGGCGCTGGGCAGCTGGCCGGGCAGCCGCGCGGCGGGCGTGCCCTCGCGCCTGGAATACGGAAACACGTGTATCCGCGCGAAGGCGGCAGTCTCGATCAGCCGCGCGGTCTGGGCGAACTGTTCGTCCGTCTCGCCCGGGAAACCCGTGAGCACGTCCGTGGTGACCGCGCAGCCGGGGAACGCGCCGCGCAGCCGCTCGACCGCCAGCATGTACCCGGCGGACGTGTACCCGCGCCCCATCCGCTTGAGCACGGCGTCCGACCCGCTCTGCAGCGCGAGCGGGAAGTGCGGGCACAGCGCCCCAATCGCCTTGACCCGATCGATAAACGCGTCGGTCACAATGCCCGGCTCCAGCGAGCTAAGGCGCGCGCGCCTGACCCCCGACCGCGCCACGGCCTCCAGCGCGTCCGCCAGCGTGGAGGAGATATCCTTGCCGTACGCGCTGAGGTTGATCCCCGTCACGACTATCTCCATGTACCCGGCTTCGACCAGCCGCGCCGCCTCGCGCTCTATCTCTTCCAGCGGCCTGGACCGCGCCCGGCCCCTTACGCTGGGGATAACGCAGTAGGAGCACCGCGCGTCGCAGCCCTCCTGAATCTTGAGCGCGGCGCGGGTATGCCCGCCGCTTCCGGCATTGACGGACAGCGGCTCGAACCTATCCCCTATCGATCCGTCGACCGCTATGAGAGGCGCCGTCTGCCTTAACGCGTCCTCCAGCAGCTCTACGACCTCCGCGCGTCTTTGCGTGCCCAGCGCCAGCCTCACGCCGTCGCCGGACATGGCGGCCACTGTTTCAGGATCGCGCTGGGCCAGACACCCGCTGACGATTATCGCGGCTCCCGGATGCAGCCGACCCGCGCGGCGTATGGCCTGGCGGGATTTCTGGTCCCCGGCGGCCGTTACGGTACAGGTGTTGACCAGCGCGACGTCCGCGCCGCCATCCTCGAACGGCGTCTCGGTATAACCCGCGCCCGTGAACCGCTCGACCATCGCGCGGGTGTCGTACTGGTTGACCTTACATCCCAGGGTAATCGCGGCAATGGTCGGCACTAAATCCCCCTAACCCAAGTCGCCCGACAGCCCAAACATCAGCGCTAGCGCGGCGATGGGCGCGGTCTCCGTACGGAGTATCCTCGGCCCAAGGCTCACGGCCAGCGCCCCCGCGCCTTGAAGCCGCTCCGCCTCCTCGTCGCTGATCCCGCCTTCAGGCCCGACGATTATTATGGCGCGGTCCATACCCGGCGGGCGTTTAGCGAAACATTCCGCGAACGGCTCGGACGCGCGTTCCCACAGCAAGTAAGCCGCCGCGCCGCCTCCACCCACCCGCGCGACGCATTCATCGAACGAGGCCAGCGGCTCGACCGGCGGACACCACGCCCTGCCGCACTGCTTGGACGATTCCCGCGCGACCCGATTGCCGCGCGTCACCCTCTCGGCGGGGAATACCCTGACGTCGCATCGCCCGAACAGCGTCGGGATTATCCGGCGCGCGCCCAGTTCAGTGGATTTCTGGATAATACGCTCCAGCTTATCCAGCTTGGGCAGGCCCTGCCAGAGCGTCACGCGCAAACGAGGCTCGGCGGACGGCAGCGGCCCGGTGATCTCGGCGGCGACGCGCCCACCAGTCCCAACCAGCGTGGCCGCGACGCTCACGCCCCGCCCGTCCAGCAGCCCGACGCGCTCGCCCGGCCTTAACCTCAGCGTCCGCGACGCGTGAAGGGACTCGTCAACAGGCAGCGTTACGAGCGTTCCGGCGGAGGCGTCGGGCAGCTCGGCGAAGAAGCGGCGCACCCGTCAGCCCTTACGCGCCGACATAGCTACCCACTCGCCGGACGTCCGTTCACTTTCTATAACAAAACCCGTCTGGCTGAACGCGTCACGCGTGTCTTGGGCGCGATCCTTTATGATTCCAGAAGCGATCATGCGCCCGCCAGCGCGAAGCGCGGTGAACGCGGAAGGCATGAGCCGGATAATTACGTCGGCCAGTATGTTGGCGACGACCAGATCAGAGCGGCCTATCACATACGCGCGGGTGTCGGCGCTCCGCTCCAGCCCGTCAAGCAGATCGGCGGCGACCGCGCGGATATTCTCCGATAGGGCGTTGCGCTCGATGTTCCCGCGGGCAACCTTGACCGCGTCGGGGTCCTGGTCCACCGCGATCACGCGCTTCGCGCCCAGCTTGGCGGCAGCTATGGCGAGTATGCCCGATCCCGTGCCCACGTCCAGCGCGGTGTCGCCCTCGCGGACAATCTCCTCCAGCAGTTCCAGGCAAAGCGCGGTAGTCTCGTGCGTCCCGGTGCCGAACGCCATGCCGGGATCCAGCTCCAGCACAACATCGCAAGGCTCGGATACGTAAGTCTCCCACGACGGCTTGACGACCAGGCGCTTCCCAACCCTGAAGGGCTTAAAGTGTTTCTTCCACGCGTCGGCCCAGTCAGCGTCGTCAAGCTCGCGCGAGCTGGATTCAAGGGTCCCGACGTCGAGGCCGAAACTCTCCTTTAAGAGCGCGTCCAGACGCTCGCGCAGCGTGGCCACGCCGCCCGCGCGCTCGGGCGGGAATACCGCGCGGACCAGCGCGTCTTCAGGCATAGCGTTGAGCGTTTCATCGTCAATGGCGTCCCAAAGCGCGGCGTCGCCACGCTGGTTCAGGTCGTTCCGGTCGATGATGTACGCGCCTAAAGCGCCTTCCTCACGCGCGAACTCCGCGACAAGGTCGGCGGCTTCGCTGGTGGTGCGCACAGCGGCCTCAATGAATTTCATCCGATCACCCCTCCCGCGCCGTGAACAGGTCCTTCATCCGGTCAAGGAAGCTCCTGCGCCCCTCGTATTCCCTGCCGGTAAGCGAGTCCTCGAACTCGCGAAGAAGCGATTTCTGGCGTTCGGTAAGCTTCTTTGGGATGTCTACGCGGACACGCACGTAGAGATCGCCCTTGCCCGTTCCGCGCAGGCTGGTTACGCCATGGCCGCGGAAACGGAACTCAGCGTCGTTTTGGGTGCCTTCGGGGATGTTGTGGACGATCGGGCCTTCAAGCGTGGGGATCTGGATCTCGCCGCCCAGCGCGGCCTGGGTGAACGAAAGGGGGATCTCGCAAAAGAGATTGTAACCCTCGCGCTTGAAGAGTTTGTGAGGCTTCACCGATATGAATACGAGGAGATCCCCGGCGGGTCCACCCTTGCGGCCAGGCTCGCCTTTGCCGGAGAGGGTCAGGCCCTGGCCGTCGTCTACGCCGGCCGGGATATTGACTATGTCGGATTTGGTCACGCGGACACGGCCATTGCCGCCGCACTTAAGGCAGCGGTCGACGATTATGCGGCCAGAGCCGCCGCAGGCGGAGCAGGTGCGGACCGTAACAGTAGGCCCGAACAGGCTGTTCATAGTGGTCTTAACCTGGCCGGAACCGTTGCAGGTCTTGCACTTCTCGGGAGTGGTGCCGGGCTTGGCGCCGGAACCGCCGCATACCTCGCAGTTCTCCTGGCGTTGGTAGCGGAATTCCTTCTTGGCGCCGAACGCGGCTTCCTCGAATGTGATCTGCATATCGTAACGCAGGTCGGCGCCGCGCTCGGGACCGTTGCGGCGCTGCTGGCCGCCGCCGCCACCGCCGCCGAAGAACATGTCAAATATACTGTCGATGCCGCCGCCGCTGAAGCCGTCGAAGCCGAACCCGCCCGCTCCGTTTTGGCCGACGCCTTCGTGACCGAATTGGTCGTAACGGGCGCGTTTTTGGGGATCGCTGAGGACTTCGTAGGCTTCGTTGACTTCCTTGAAGCGGGCCTCGGCTTCCTTATCGTTAGGGTGGAGGTCGGGATGGTATTGCTTCGCTTTCTTCCTGAACGCGGTTTTGACGTCCGCGTCGGAAGCGCCTTTGGATATTTCAAGGACGTCGTAATAGTCTCGCTTTGATGCCATGGTTCACGCTCCGGCTGGGTTTTTAGCTTCAAGTAGCATGGTAATACAATTCGCGTAGGAATGCAACCCCTACCCTGGCCACGAGGGTCCAGCGTCACGCTGGTCAGGGGGTCAAGGGGGGTGAAACCCCCTTGCGGGGTTTGGGGCA
>JAISWI010000035.1 GCA_031270865.1 Oscillospiraceae bacterium | reverse complement strand
CCCCCCCCCCCCCCGCTCCCAACCCCGCGCAAACTCCCGTAAAGGGCGAAGCCCATAAAGTTTATTTATGTCCTGCGGGGCAACGCCTCGGAGACGACGACCGGGGGACGCGGGGCTCCGCCCCGCACCCCGCAAGGGGGGTTTCACCCCCCTTGCCCCCCCTGACCAGCGTGACGCTGGACCCTCGTGGCCAGGGTGGATTGTTCCTCCAGGTATTATATTTATGCGCTAATCTTTGTTTCGCGCGTCACGGGGCAGTTTGCCTGTGTACTTGCGGAACGCGGCGGCGAACGCCCCGGCCTTCTTATACCCTACCAATCCCGCAACCTGGGCCACGGGCAGATCCGTCTCCGCCAACAACCTTTCAGCGCGCCTCACCCTCGTCTCCATTATGTACCTATACACCGGCGAACCGAACGCGTTCCTGAAGCTGTATTTGAGCTTGCTCGGGCTCATGCAGGCCAGCCGCGCCAGCAACTCAATCGTTACCGTCTCGTTATGGCGGCTGTCTATAAACGCCTTCACTTCGGCAAGGCTCTCCTGGTCGCTCATGACCCATCCCCCTCCCGGCTTGCCCCAATCGGCCAGCCTTTAACCCTGATCGGACAAACCTTCATGGTATCCATTGACAATCGCGGCCTTCTCGGTTAAACTCAACCACGTTGGTTAGTTCAAACTAACCATAAACTAACACATATCGGCCGGAATGTCAAGCGCGCCAATCCCGCGCCGATATCCCGAATATGAAAGGAGCATCCACCATGGACAAGCGCGTTCTCTCGAAATTCAAGTCAGGGGCGATACTGCTGGCGGCCTGCGTCGCCATCATGTCGCTGTTTACTGTCGCGGGGCTGGCGCAGACCGAAGCGCCGTCGCCTTACGTCACCGACATCGTCGTCTCCCCCTCCGCTAACGAAGCCGGTCTATTCTTCCTCGCCACCCCCGATATCGAGGACTACGCCTCAGCTATCGCCACCGCCGCCGCCGACGGCCTCACTTGGTCGTCCAACGCCGCGATCATCGAGGGCAGCGCCTCCTCCCTTATCACTAACGAACCCAACCAACTACCCGCGCCCGGCAGCGGGTTCTCATTCTCGCTGAACGTAGACACGAACGCTTCCGAGCTTACCCCCGCTATCGGGTTCAACTCCGTATTCTATTTCACCCCTGACGACGAAAACCTGGGCGGCGAAACCTTCGCGTCGCTTCTCGCGGCTCTTGAGGAACTGCCCCAATACGAAGGCTGGACACTCCCGGAGCCTGACCTCCTAACCTCGCTGGGCATCGGCGTCTACACGTACTACCAAGGCGAGGCGGTCAACATCACGGACCGCGCGTCTTTCGGCGTCAACCTTGCCGAAAAGGACGACGGCAAACTCCTATTCAGCTATGGCGCGGTGATGGCGGACCGCGAGATCGCCGACTTCTCACAGGAAGGCTATCCCCTCGCGGTAAGCGACGAGGAGGAAATGATCTGGAGCGACGGCGCTTCGGACGGCGTAATCACGGCGAAATGGTGGATTGGCAGGACAGACGCCGAAGAAATCTGGCTGGCCGGCTACGCCAACCCGTTCCTGGGCACATGGCGGTCGGCCATCCCCAGCGCGGACGCTACGCTTACATTCACCTTCAAGCGGGACGCCACGTTCGACTATGAGATATCCGGCGTTCCCGCTGAAGAAGGCGGCGTCGGCTCAGGCGGATACATCGTCAGCGGCGATACGATGGTATCCTTCCTCGCGTTCGAAGGCGCCGGGGCCTACACGTTCGAGGTCGCGGACAACGACACGATCAACGTAACCGAGATTGTGGATGTCGTTGACGGCGCGCCGGTACTGGGCGAGACCGCCCCGTTTATCCGCGCGGAGGGTTCCGTAATTCCGGAAGACGCGCCGTTCGCGCTGGACAACCCGGTCGTCGGGACATGGGAAGCCGATTTACCGAGCGAGGAGACTCCGGGTGAATTCCTATCGGTATTGATGGAATACCAGCCGACCGGCAAGGGAGTGTTCACGCTTAAACCCGACGTCGTTTTCCCGGAAGGCTTATACTTCGTATCGGATAACTATCTTGTCACCTATTCTCCATGGGAGTTTGCGGCCGAGGTCTTCTCATTCGTCATCGTTGACGAAAAAACGCTGGACGTTACGGAAATCGTAGCCATCCAACCAGACGGAACGATCGAGAACGGCCCGTCCGCGATATTCAATCGCGTCGTCGAATAACCATTAGTGGAACATAAGGAGGCGGGAATCATTAAGGAACGCGCGTTCACGCTGATCCTGGCCGGAGGTTTGCTGCTGCTGTCCGTGTTCTCGCTGTTCGTCGGCGTGATCGATCTGCGCGGCGGAAGCGTCGTCGCCGGAGGGTTGGGACGGTTGGATATACTGTTGATTTCCCGCCTGCCGCGCCTGCTCGCGATCCTGTGCGCGGGCGTGGGGATGAGCGTCGCGGGGCTGCTCACGCAACAATTATGCATGAATAAGTTTGTCTCCCCAACCACGGGCGCGACGCTCGCCTCCGCCCAGTTCGGCATACTGCTGGCGCTGCTGTTCATGCCGCGCTCGACGATATGGGGCCGCGCGGCGTTCGCGTTCGCGGCGGCGCTGGCCGGAACGTGGGCCTTTGTGTGGTTTATACAAAGGATAAAGTTCAAAGATACCGTAATGACGCCGTTGGTGGGCATGATGTTCGGGAATGTCGTGGGCGGCGTGACCAGTTTCCTGGCGTACAGGTTCTCGATGACGCAGGCGCTGTCCTCGTGGCTGGCGGGACACTTCGCTCTGGTGCTGCGCGGGCGTTACGAGATCGTCTACCTCGTGTTCCCGCTGATCATCGTTGCGTTTGCCTTCGCTAACCACTTCAACATAGTGGGCATGGGCAGAGACTTTTCGCAAAACCTGGGCGTGAATTACAACCTCGTATTGTTCGGCGGGCTGACCATCGCCGCCGCGATCACGGCCAGCGTGGTCGTGGTCGTCGGCAGCATACCGTATATCGGGCTGATCGTGCCCAACATCGTCTCGATGTTCAAGGGCGACAGGATTCGAGGTTCGCTGCTTGACACCGCGATGTTCGGCGCGATATTTGTCCTGGGGTGCGACTTGATTGGCCGGGTGGTCGTCGCGCCGTACGAGATGCCCGTCGAGCTTATCATCGGCATACTGGGCAGCGCGCTGTTCGTGGCGATGCTGATCCGCCGCCTGAACCGCGGCAGGAAGCATATCACGCTGGGTCGAGACATGCCGCCACGCGCGATGGGAGGTATGCGGTCATGACTGTTAGCAAATCAATTAATTATACAGACACAAGCGCCGCCGCCGTCAATCCGCGTGAAAATGTGGATATCCGGTCAATGTCGAAGAACGTCGCATTCAACGCTGGCACCAAAAATTCGGATCGCGCCGCAGGAATCCGGTCAATGTCGAGGGTTGTCGTATCCAACATGAGCAGCGTCCGAAAGATCGTCGCGCTGTCGGTGATCGCGCTGGCGTGCGCCGCGCTTTACATGACCGTGTCGGTCAACCCCAAGTACGCGGCGTTCGCGGTCAAGCTGCGCGCGCCCAGGCTGACCGCCATGCTGGTCACGGCGTTCGCGATCGGCGGCGCGACGATCGTGTTCCAGACCATCATCAACAACAACATCGTCACCCCGTGCCTGTTGGGGATGAACTCGCTGTACACGATGACCCACACCCTGATAGCGTTCTTCCTCAACACGGCGAGCGCGGCGTTCACGAATCGGAACCTGGCCTTCGCGATCGACCTGATAGTCATGTCGGCGGCCTCCACCCTGATATATGGCTGGCTGTTCAAAAAAACCAAGTATAACGTGCTTTATGTGCTGCTGGTCGGGACGGTGCTGGCGAATTTCTTCGGCAGCGTCCAGTCTACGCTCACGCGCGTAATGGACCCCAACGAGTATGACGCGCTGCTCTCAACGCTGGTCGCCAGCTTCAGCAAGGTAAACGCCGACGTCATCGCGCTCTCGCTGGTCCTTATGGCGGCGGTATTGTTCTTGCTTCGGCGCGATCTCGCGCTGCTCAACGTTATCACGCTGGGCAAGGATCGGGCGATAAACCTAGGCGTGGACTACGACAGGACCATCCGCCGGCTGCTGCTGGGCGTTACTATCTTCATAACGATCGCGACCGCGCTGGTCGGGCCGATATCGTTCCTGGGGCTGATCATCGCGAACCTCTCGCGCCAGTTATTCAGGACTTACAGGCATTCTTTCCTGATAGCTGGCTCGGCCCTGTTCGGCATGGCCGCGCTGGTCGGGGGCCAGCTGATCGTAGAGCGTGTGTTCGTGTACAGCGTCCCGGTCAGCGTGTTCGTCACGGTGGGCGGCGGCGTGTATTTCCTGTACATGCTCACGCGCGGAAAGGCGGTGTGACCGATGAGGGCGAACGCGCTGACCAAGTCATACGACGGCAGGACGGTCGTCGACCATGTGAGCTTTGAGATACCCAAGGGCAAGGTGATATCGTTCATCGGGCCGAACGGCGCGGGCAAATCCACCGTGATGGGCATCCTATCGCGGCTGATCGCGCGGGACAGCGGGGGCGTGGAGTTCGCCGGCAAGGACGTATCGCGCTGGAAGAGCGGCGAGCTGGCCAAGCGGCTGGCCATATTGACCCAATCCAACAACATCCAGATGAAGCTGACCGTCTGGGAACTGGTCTCCTTCGGGCGCTTCCCGTACAGCGGCAGCCGCCTGACCGAGCGCGACGCGCAAGCGGCGCGGCAGGCCATCGAGTATATGGAACTGACAGACCTGGCCGATAGCTACATCGACGAGCTGTCCGGCGGGCAGCGGCAGCGGGCGTACATCGCTATGGTCATCGCGCAGGATACCGAGTACGTCCTGCTGGACGAGCCGACCAACAACCTGGACATCTACCACGCCAGCCGCATGATGCGGACCATCCGCCGCCTGTGCGACGAATTGGGGAAGACGGTAATCCTCGTCCTGCACGAGATCAACTACGCCGCCTTCTACTCCGACTTCATCTGCGCGTTCGCGGATGGAAAAATCGCGGCCTTCGGCAGCGTTAAGGAGGTGATGAACCGGGAAACATTATCCGCGCTGTACGGTGTTGACTTCGAGATGATCGACGTCAACGGCAAGCCGCTCTCACTCTACTACTAAGCAAAAAACTAAGTAAATTCAGGAGGATTGACCATGAGGAAACCCATCAAGCCCATCGTTGCCGCGCTGGTATGCGCGTTGGTTCTGACCGCGTCGGCATCGTTCACAATGGCCGCCGCCGAGACTTCGCCCGAGTCCGTCACTATCAATACATTCAACGGCGGCCGCGAGGTCGTGGAGCTGGCCGTGCCATACAACCCGCTGAGGCTGGCCGTTATGGATCTCGCCGCGCTGGACATGCTGGACGCGTTCGGGCTGGGCGACAGGGTCGTCGGGGTGTCCAAAGGTTCGTCGATCGACTATCTGCAAAGCTACGTCACCAACGACGATATTATAAACCTGGGCACGATCAAGGAAGCGGACCTGGAGGCAGTGATGGCCAGCGAGCCGGACCTGATATTCATCGGCGGCCGCCTAAGCTCGCAGTACGACACTCTCAGCGAGATCGCGCCGGTGGTATACCTGGGCGTTGACGCGCAGGCTGGGCTGGTCGAGTCCGTGCGGAACAACGCGCAAACGCTGGCTTCCATATTCGGGATAGCGGACCAGGTCGGCGAGAAGCTGGCGGGGTTCGACGCGCGTATCGAAACGCTTGCGGGGCTGGCCGAGGGCAAGACCGCGCTCGTAGGGCTGTGCACGGCGGGCAGCTTCAACGTGCTGGGCAACGACGGGCGCTGCTCGCTCATCGGGGTCGAGGTGGGCTTTGAGAACCTGGCCGCCGTCGACGTAACCTCAACCCACGGCAACGAGACGTCCTTCGAGCTGATAGTCAGCCTGGCCCCCGACTACATATTCGTCATGGACCGAGACGCGGCCATCAACGCCGAGGGCGCGAAGCTCGCGCGGGAGATCATGGAGAATGAGCTGGTTGTACAAACCGACGCGTACAAAAATGGCAACATTGTCTACCTTGCGACTCCTGCGGTATGGTACACGGCGGAGGGTGGCATCACCGCGCTGGACGTGATGCTGTCCGACCTGGAGGGCGCGTTAGTTAAGTAGGGCTATATAACCAGTTGGCTTGCGGAGGCGGCGCGGGAGCGTTTCCCGCGCCCACCGCTGGCCGCTGAAAGGGATAAAGGACACAGATATGGAGAAATGCGCGGAAAAGAGCATTGTGATCATCGGGGGATTCGACCGATTGGCGTGCAGATATAAGGATATCTGTACCGAATGCGGCTTCGCCTCGAAGGTCTTCACAAAGCCCAAGGCGAACATGCACTGTTTGATAGGGAACCCGGACCTGATCGTGCTCATAACCAACCCCGTGTCGCATGAGATGACGGACATAGTCCGCAGGAAGGCGATCGCGGACGGCATCGAGCTTATACAATCGCACCGGGGCAGCTGCAGCGCGCTGCGGGAGGTTTTGAGCCGGGGGGCGTGAGGCGCTGGTGGTACAGTAAAATCAACCAAAACAAGGAGGATTACCATGGCAAATATCACGATCGTCTACTGGAGCGGAACCGGAAACACCGAGGCGATGGCCCGACTGATCAAGGAAGGCGCGGAGGGCGCGGGCGCGTCTGTCACGCTGCTGAACGTAGCGCAGGCCGACGGGTCCGCGCTGGAGGCCGACGTCCTCGCGCTGGGCTGCCCGGCCATGGGCGCGGAGGTCCTGGAGGAGAGCGAGTTCGAGCCGTACATCGCGTCCATCGAGGGCAAGCTCTCCGGCAAGAAAATCGCGCTGTTCGGCTCGTACGGCTGGGGCGACGGCGAGTGGCTGCGCGACTGGACCGACCGCATGACCGGCGCGGGCGCGGCGCTAGCCGCGGAGAGCCTGGCCGTCAACGAGGCCCCGGGCGGTGACGACGCGCTGGCTTGCAAACGTTTCGGCGCGGCCATCGCCGGGTGAGAGCGCCGGGCAGCGTGGCTTGACTTCGCTGTCCGGCTTTGTATAATAATATAATCATACCTGAATGTAGGGGATGGTCCATATACTCGCCGCGAACAAGCGCGACCTGACCCAAGGCGTTATCTGGCGGAAGATGCTGGCGTTCTTCATCCCATTGTTCATGGGCAACCTGCTCCAGCAGCTGTATACCACGGCGGACGCGGTTATCATTGGCAGGTTTGCCGGGAAGGACGCGCTCGCGTCCATCGACGCCATATACAACCTGATCAAGTTCCCGACGAATTTCTTCATGGGCCTGTCGGCGGCGGCCACTATACTGGTATCACAGTTCTACGGCGCGAAGGACCAGGAATCCTTATCGGATGCCGCGCATACGGCGATAGCGTTCTCCGCCGTTGGGGGATTGCTGCTGTCCGCCGCTGGATTGGCCGTGTCCGCCCCGGCCATGCGCTGGCTTAACGTGCCGCGGGAGATCATCCCCGCGACACTATCTTATATTAGAATAATCTTCGGCGGGATGATCACGGCGCTGGCGTACAACATCGGCTCTGGGATACTCCGCGCGGTAGGCGATACCAGGACCCCGCTGGTATATCTGGCGGTATGCAACTGCGCCAACGTCGCGCTGGACCTGCTGTTCATCGGCGCGTTCCGCTGGGGCGTGGCGGGCGCGGCGGCGGCGACGGTCGCCTCGCAGTGTATCAGCGCGGCGCTGGTCGTCCGCCGCCTGACCCGCCCGGGCATACCGTTCAGGCTGAGGCTGGGGGACGTCCGGTTTAATGGGAATATTGTCGGAAGGATAACGCGGATGGGCCTGCCCATGTCGTTCCAGAACGCGCTGTACCCGGTTTCCAACATGGCGCTGCAGTCCGGAGTGAACGCGCGTGGCGTGGACAGCATCGCGGCCTGGGCGCTGTGCGGCAAGCTGGACATGATGATATGGGTGGCGTGCGACGCGCTGAGCGACACCACGGCGACGTTCGCCGCGCAGAACTTCGGCGCGAAGGCGTTTGGCAGGATCAGGCAGGGGACGCGCGTCGGATTGGTTATGGGGGCGATAGTAATCGGCGCGGTCAGCGCGGCGCTGTACGTCTGGCGCGCGCGGCTGGGCGGGCTGATCATCGGCGACCGGAACGTTGTGGCCATGGGCGCGGAGCTTATGCGCTTGATCGCGCCGTTCTATATCGTTTACGCGCTAGGCGAGCCGCTGTCCGGGTCGATGCGCGGCGTTGGAGATACGTTCAGGCCGATGCTTGTCACGCTGATCGCCACATGCGGGTTGAGGCTGTTGTGGGCGGTATTCTTCCCGGCGCGGGGATCGCTGGCGGGATTGATCGCCGCGTATCCCGTATCATGGGCCGCCGCGACGGGATCGCTGGCCGCGCTTTACTTCATTCGCAGCGCCGCGAACAGTAAAAAGGCCCAATACGACAGTAAACCGGGGTGAACAGGGGAAACTAGATTAAGACGCGGAGCAGGTACGTTATGGATACGCCCAGCGGATCCGGGAACCCAGCGGGATCATCGGCTTCAGAATCGACGGGCGAAGTCGAGATGATTCAGCCTGCCGCAATGGGACGGCAACGGGATTGAGCGTGACCGGGCGACGCGGCACAATTGCGGAGCGCCTCATCGATCCTTGCGTTACTTTCCAGACGGCGAACCTGCGCACGAACAGGTTTATCACGGCGCATACGTACAGGAAGCTTTCGCCATGCTAGTTTAAACTAAACATAAAGTGATAAAAGTTTATGAAGCGTGCCGCATCCCGCCAGATATGTCCGCGTGAACACGGAGGAACAAGCCCGCGAGGTTTTTTCCATAGACGCGCAAGCGCGAATCTTGAAGGCGTACGCCGTCATCAAGTCGCTGGCCGACACGGTTATCTACATAGACGAGGGCTATTCGGCAAAGAATATGAACCTCCGGCGGCGCCAGTGACCCATTGCCGACTGTAAGTCCGGCGAGGTATCGTCGGTCATCGTCTGGCGGCTCGACCGCTTCTCGCGGTCGCTTTTTGATTCCCACGAGCAATGTTTGCGCGGTTGCGCTCCGCGCAAACTCACTTATCAAGGTGAACCCTGCCCCCCCACGCGTAACCGCGTCCCGTTAAACCCGCTTCACGGTTTGCCGCGACGCTCATTCCTCCGACTATCGCCTAACAATCGGAATCCAAATCTCAACAATGGAATCCGGCGAGCCGCCGCTGAATTTTTCGCTGTAACGCTCGACTGCGTAGTATAGCCCATTGAACAATCGTTGGCGATATACGTTCGCGTTGTACGAAAGCCATACGTCCATTATGGAGTTACGGCTATCGTAGCCTGCCGAGATCGGAGTGTCAAACACGACATACTCCGATTCCGGCAGCGTGACGGTGGTATACTCGTTTGCGCGGCTTGCCGCCTCAAACCCTACGTGTACATTCTTTCCGGAAACCGCGGGCTTGTCGCCGTCATAGAAGCGGATTTCCCAACCGAAATCGGTTGACCTCGTAAACGGACGCTTGGAGAACAGCGCGTCAAATTCAGCCCAGGCTTCAGCCGTTTTGGCTCCATCGCCACAAAGTCCAGTAACGGGCAGCGCTTCCAGTTTAACTATGCGTGGAGACGTAGTCGGAGCGCTGTCCGAAAAATTGTTGGAGGCGATTTTTGGTTTTGGTAGCGGGCGGTCGATCCAAATCTCAATAGCGTTGCCGTCGGGTCGTAGAATTTACACGACAACCTGCCATAGTTGATGGTTTCGGTCAATTCCGCTCCGGTCTTTTGCAGCCATTCTCTAACCGCTTCGTAGTTTCTTACAGTGAACCCGAACGAAACCTGCGCCATACCTCGATAGCTCATTTGCGGGTGAGGAACCGGATTCTGTGAGGTATCAACCGGGATAAGGATAACCCCCGCTCCGCCGCCGCGCAGCTCGGTAAACGCGGAGCAAACGCGCGATTTCTTGAGCCTCAACGTGCGCTCGTACCACTCGCAGGCGCGGTCAATGTCGGAGACAGGTATATAAACATAAGCCTCGCGAACACATAAATCACCTTTCTCTGTTTCGTCAGGAACAGGTTTGAGTATTGAATCGATAGACGCGCCCAACGCCTCGGCGATCCTCAGCAGCAGAGCCGTTTCCGGCAGGTTTTTACCATTCTCCCACTTGGAAACCGCTTGCGGGGACACATCAAGCAATTCCGCGAATTGCTCGCCTGTCAGACATTTCACACGTCGCAAAAGCGCGATTCTCGCTCCGACTTTGTAGTTATCAATCATCATGTTGTCCTGCGAAAGTTTAATTTGTGTTGATTATAACAACTCCCCTAGCAGAGCAACATACATCAAAGGTTAAAGGTTTTTCGTATCGCTCAACCTCAGGTTGAGCGCGCTTCGCAGCCAAACGGCAAATCCGAACATATCACCGATAAAGTGGAAGTGTTCAGATTTGGAACTATATGGTTGAGGTTAAGCCGCGCGCGTTGCCGGCTTTATTGCGAACATACCCAAACTGCTTGACCTTGCGGCGGATGATACTGATTAACTGTCTGCGGAATTGGTAATGAGCTTCCATGACTTAAAATTATACTAATATACAAACTTTAGAAATATGTCCGTTATGCTAGTGTTGTACATCATGAACTCGCCTGAGTTCACACCCCTTCCCCGATCATCAGTGACGTGGGATCTGTCCTGTAGTACTTCGCCAACCCGCCAGCCTCACGCGCGCAGCCTTCAACGAATCCCTGACAGTCCGCGCCCTTGCGCGTGCTTCCGTTCGGCACATACGGTATGGACGGCGACACTGCCGCCCACTCTATCGCAATTTGCGCAACGGTTGAGCCATTGACTGACATGTGTTTATCACCTCATCCCTATTCATTAATCGTCCCGTCTGCAGAATACACAAAACTAAGTATTGAGCTTCCAGCACCCAAACACGCCGATGGATGTGACGATTGGATGGTCGATCAGGTAGCCTTCCTAGGTGAAGAACGCGTCGCCCAGCGCGATGCTGTCCAGGCGTTGGACGCGCGTTGGTTCGCGCGGCATTGTCATGTTCCATGCCTCCGATGCTGATATGCGGAATTAATAAAGTGAGCTTCCTGTACCTGTGGATGTCGGAGTGTTTGCGTTGTTGGTTATAGCGCCGGTTCTGTGAATAGAACTTCCCTGATTCGCGTCCAACCCTATAGCGCAACTATTGTTTATTGTAAGACTGGACACAGCAATGTTGGAGTAGAGACCTTGTATTGCCATAAATAGCTTAGAAAAGCTACTACCAACGATACTACCATGACAGTTGAGTAGTACCACACCCACCCCATTAGCCAGAGTGGCGCTATGTGTGGAAGTAAAATCTATGTTAGTAATACTAACGAATGCGTTCGATATACCGAGGAGGGATGAAACACCTCCCAATGAGTTGATCGTCATGATCGACACCCTGACATAGGAGGGTCCGTCAATGTATATTGAGCCTTCCGTGTATATAACATACAACATGGCAGCCAATGGTATGGGATATTACCGGATATCCAACACTTTCTACAAAGAAACCAACACCGGCGACATACGCGTTTGCGCGTACCGGAAGGCGGCATAGCGGCTGCGATAACGCGCGGATGTGTTGTTGGAGCTTAAACGCGGTTAGGGATATTTTATCGAATCCTGTATGCTTAGGGAATATGGTGAATGGCCGCACAGCAGCAGAATCATATAAAACAAAGGAGGTGGTCGTTAAGCCTGAATCCGATTGGATAATTGTACAAAACACGCATGAACCACTGATCTATCAAAAGCTGTTTGACGATGTAAAGCGACTGCGCTTTGTCAAGAAACGTCCGCAGAAAGACGGAACACAGAGTATGTTCCAAGGATTGCTCAAATGCGTGAATTGTGGCGGCGCGTTATGTATGCGCCGTGCGCCAAGCGTAAAAACTTTTTATGAATGCTGTAAGCATTATAATTTTAGCAGAGTTGACCCCGACAGGTCATGTACCTTGCGTCGAATTCCTGAAGGCACGCTGATATCGCTTGTACTAGCTGATATAAATGAGTATATACGCCTTGTATCAGAACCCGATTTTACGGAGAAGCTGCTTCATTGCGCTATTCCATATCGTGATAAAAATATAAATAAAGACATAGACCGCACAAAGCGGCGTTATGATGAACCGCAAATCATCACGAAGAAAATCGTGGAGCAGAATGCTTTGGGTATTGTTGATGACGCGGTATTCGCGCAGTTAATCATCGGTTACCAATCTGAGTTAACAAATGTACGGGGAACCATTGAAACATTATATAAGAAGGAACGAGCCGCGACAGATCAAAAAGCGGGTATAACGCTATTTACAGAATTAATTCGGAGTTTAATTGTGCCTCAAAACCAACTCACACGTGAATTATTACTCCGCCTTATCGAGAAGATAGTGATACACAAACCAACGGGCGCTAAGTATGGCAGAAAGAAAGGTTATCGGATAGACATCCATTACAAAGGCGCAGATTTTTGGCTCCGAAAGTGTCCTTATTTACAAATGACTGAGATAAATTGCTATGGGTAACTGTAGGAAAGCATTTTCATTTTTCGATAAACGCAGGAAAGGTGAGGCGGGGAACGGGTTTTTGAGGTGCCACCGTGTGGTGAAAATAGTATACTCTAATCACCACCTAGGACCTTCCATGTTGAAAATTCCCATTCTTGCTAAGTACTGGATGCTATTCCAGCTCCTAACAAAAGATTTCCAGCGGCCTCCTTACCACTGTATAAGCATCGATCTTTCGATCAACAAAGCTCACAAAACAACTCTAAATCTTTAGAGCAGATCATACACCCCAACTTCACGATCAACTCTGCGTCTATTCTACATCATGCTCCCAGTTTTGTCAAGCGCTTCCGGAAAAAAAGTATACTTTATTCACCACACTTAGCGAACTAATACACTTACGGGGAGGTAGGCGCCTGACATGACTGCTCAACGGAAAGAGCGGAACGCCAGTATAGAGTTCTGGCGTTTTGCGTTCGCTGTGCTGATAAGCTTGTTTCA
>JAISWI010000027.1 GCA_031270865.1 Oscillospiraceae bacterium | reverse complement strand
TCGGCCATGGCATAACGCTTTCGGGGTATGTATCATGCCAAATATAACGTTTCGCGGTGAGGACGGCGGGTTGATCCACGCGACCGCTCCCGACGGGCTGACCATCCTTGAGGCCGCGCACGCCGCGGGCGCAGCGCCGCCCGGCCACTGGGCGTGCAGAGTGTTCCCTTCTCGACGTATGCCGCCCGGTCGGTTCAATAACATGCCTGATTCCAGCGTGAGCATGGAGAGATGAGCCTGCGCCTCCAGCGGGGTTGCCAGCAGGAGCAGGGAGTCGCCTTCTGCCAGGCTTTCCACGTGGATACGCACGCCGCGCCAGTGCAGTTCCAGCGACGTGTAGCCACCGTCGTGGAGCCCGGGCAGGACGCGCTTGTCCCCTTTGCCCTGGAGGCCAAGCAGCGACTCCTTCAGGCAGCCGCCGTCGCGGTATTCCTTCAGCCCCAGGTTTAGCGCAAGCCCACCCGGCAGGTGGGCATGGAACAGCATGCTGCGCGTGTTTCAGGTGTGCCAGCCCCGGATGGCCCCATCCATCAGCTGCCGGGATGCCACATTGGGATCCCATATGCCCGCTTCCATAACCTTGCCTTCACATACATATCCGACAGGCAATCACCCATCGCAGGCGTTATGTTCAGCCAGCGATGGGTGTGCCTGAGAAGCTGGGATTCTTGCTGTCCGCCAAACGCGCTAAAACGCGCCAGCCAGCGACCACATCTTTGTTTCCCCCAGCTTCATATGCGTTTCGATGTGGTCGATGTTGTTTCCGTATGTCTTCCGCTCATAGACCTCATACGGGGAACAGGGTTTCTTGAAGCGCACAGTTCGTTTGCCGTCATCCTTCGCGTGGACTGCTACGAAGTTCTCATTGGCATACAGCACATCCTCCGCATTGGTGTACAGGTGGCAGCCCGACCACGCCGCAATGGAGGCGATCGCGTCGCTGCGGAGTACCTGGGTGGCGCAGTAGATGCTCGGAAAGCCGTTTTTATAGGACAAGGCCATCGCGGGTTTCCCGTCGGCGCAGTAGCGGCCCAGCACCTCCGCCTCCGGATCGTCCACGAAGAACGCGGGATTGACATAGGCAGGAGGGAGCACGGTTGGGCTGATCCAGATATTGCTATGCACGTCACGGTCGATATAGCCATACCGTTGAGTGGCGCTCGCCAGGCGCATGGCGGGGTGGGTGATGTCCGCCCGGAAATGCGGGAAGATCGTCCGACCGTACATGCCCAGCTTCAAGCCGGTGGCTTTCCCGATATTCTCCGGTGCCATGACGGTGGCCGCGTCGCTATTGAAGAAGCCGGGCGCGTACAGCCAGAGCACCGTCGCATTGGAGCGGCGCACCTTGGCGAATACTGCTTCACGCTCCGCGTCGGTCAGGCAATACTGGTTCACCATGATGTATAGTTTGTAATCCGTCATATCCGGGCGCGTCAGATCGTTGTGGAAGTAATAGTCCACCGGCGCGCCAATGCGGTGCAGGTCGGATGTCCGCCAAAAGTCCAGCACTAAGGAACAGGTCTGCTGGGAGACCACATGCGCACTTTCGGCGTCGTATATGAGGGCGATCTCGTTCTTCTTCGTCCTATCAAGGCTGTAGGCGAAGCGAGCGGTTTCTTGCTGGCGCTTGAATAAAGCCAAGATGTCTGGATCGTCGTACCAGTCGCCGCCCATGTCGAACCACCAGCCGTTGATCTCCTCGCAGATATCGCGGGCGAAATCGCGCTTCAACGTGTTTATGGAATCCTCGATGGAATACAGCGCCATGGCGTCCCGCTGCATCCAGGGCTTGCACCGGTGCGTTCGGCTGTCGTCCTCGCAAATGTAAATCTCGTTGCGCAAGCGGAAGGAATCCTGCATCTCGCGCTGCGCGACCACGCCGCCCGGCTCGCGGTTGTTGTACACGCCAGGCGCTGCGAGGAAGTCCACCACACCGGAATCCAGGATGGCCAGCGTACCTGACGCGGTGGAGCCGTCAAAGAAACTGGTGCATCCATAGGAACCATAAAACGCGCCCACGAGCAGGTTAGGATACCGCCCCTTCAGTGTGTTTGCGAAATGGACAATTGTGTTCGCGGTACCCCGATGCCACGCGCTGTAGAAGTCCGCCACGTGCTGATAGCCGTTGCCGTTCAGGAATACGCCGACATTTGCTGGCTGCTGCGCGTTCATGTCCAGTTTCATGCCGATGGCGCGGCCCTCCAGTTCCCAGTCGCGCAGGGCTTGCTGGATTTTTTCATCGGCTTTGTAGATGAACTGCCTTTCCTCAATGGTCGGGATGGCGGGGTTTTCGAACGTGGCGTCTGGCCTGGACCATACGCGGCGTAGTGTCTCCACATCCTGGTATTTATCGCGCAGGTATTTCTCATATTCCTTGCGGAATGGTTCGGAGAAGTCTCCATAGCGCGGCTTTTTCGCGCCTGGCTCAGGGGTTGCGCCCGGCACGCCGTTGGAAGAATCCGCGCCGAGTACCAGGCTGTTGGGATAGTACCATTCGGACGTGCCGCCCGCGCATAGGAAGAAGCCGATGATCCGGTCGAAATGCGGTGTCCTCTCCAGCTCGTCAAAGTATTCGGCCAGCGCTTTGTCAGCGTCTTCGCGCCATCGCTGGGAGCAGAGTGAGTGCATGCCGCCCAGCACTTCGCCGGAGACCGATGTGCAGATCACCGGCTCGTGGGAGCCGTCGTTGTAGGTGACTTGTTCCTCTGGATGGGCGTTCACCCATTCGGTGGGTGGGCTGACGTTCAGACGGAGGAACACATACGCGTCCGGCACGGCCGCCAGGAGCGCGTCCATGTAGGAAACGGCCTCCGAGATGCCGTCCGGCGCTTCTCCTTCCCCGCCCCAGAACTGGTTTTTTCCCCCCGGCTGGTTCCAGCGTGTGCTGGTGACCACATAGTAGATCTTGATCCCGGAATCGCCCAGTTTTTTTAGGTACTCCGGATCACGCGTGCGAACGGTGGTCATTTGCATGGGGGGGTAAGGTCTTCCGTCAATCATGATGGCGGGTTCCCCGTGATAACGCTCTACTTTCGCAACGGGCATGGGGGATACCTCCATTTATTCGTTTATACGGGCAGGATGGGAATACGCCGCCCACTTTGGAGGCGGGCGGCGTATAGGGGGCGGCTGCTGTTGTCAGTTCGCGCCGACGGCTTCAATGAACCGGTCGCGGCGGGCCTGTATGATAGCCATATAGTCCGCCAGGCCTTGTACGTTCAGCTCCTCTACGTACTGATCCAGGTCATCCAGGGAGCGGTTACCCAAGATGAGATCGGTCAGAAGTTCGGACATGTAGGTGTCCAAAACGTTGTCGATCTCGTCAAGGCGCGCCTGCTCTTCGGGGGAAGGCAGGGAGATGAGCAGCGACAGGTTGCCATAGGTCTCGAGGTCGGCGATTGCTCCGCCCTCGTCCAGGAAATACTTGATATATTCGCTCTTCAGCTTGCGGTAGTCGGTCTTTAGTTCCTTTGTTCGATCACGAACGCTTGGTGTAGTCAAAACGGAAGGAACAGCGATCATGCCGACCGTGTTGCGCACACTGGCATACTCCCAGGCGAAATCCGCAGGCCAATCCGGGTCAACCAAGGACACGGGCACGCCGAACTCGTTCTTCTCGTACGACTTGCCTTCGATACCCAGCATGTCCAGATAGGCGTATTCGTCCGTGTAGATGTAGTCGTACAGGTCGACAACCGCCTGCGGGTCTCGGCACGCGCTCGTGACGATGTAGCGGCAGTATTGGCCGAACTTCGGGTCGACCGTCGAATAAAACCCGTTCGCGCCGGCATCGTCGTCCAGGATGATCGGGGCGTACGCGGGATCCGTCGCGCCGCTGATAGTGGGCTCGAACGTGTCCCAGATGGCGTAGTGGAATGTCAGCGCGGCCTTGTTGTCGGCGATCAGCTGGGTGGTCATGCCATCGGCCAGCGCGGTGGTGTCATACAGGCCGGCTTCGTACAGCCGCTTCATGTAGTTGATGTAGGACTTGAATTCCGGTTTGTCCAGGTTGTTGTATACCTTGTTCGTGGCCTTGTCGATGGCCGCCAGGGTCTGCAGGGACAGCCCGAAACTGCGCGCGATGCCGTTCGAGTACCCCTTGATGTCGATGGCCATGACCTCGTCCGCCGCGCCGTTCCCGTTGGCGTCATTGTCCTGGAAAGCCTTCAGCGTGTCGAACAGCTCGTCATGAGTCATGTACATGCTGTAGGGGATGCCCACGGACTCCATCCAGTCCGCGCGGATGGACGGCATGTAGGAGTTGCCGTAATACTCCGGGGTGCTGCCGTCTTCGTTCATCATCGTGGGCGCGTTCAGGTAGCTGAACCAATACAGGCCGCCGTCGGCCGCTGTCAGGGAGGCCAGGACGCCTGGCGTGTGGTCGTCGTAGTACTTGAAAATGCTGCCGTCTTCGTCGTATTGGTCGACCAGCTTCTTCACGTCCAGGATCAGTCCATTGCCAGCCCAAGCGAGGACTTCCGATTCGGTGATGCCGATCCACGCGTCGGCGATCATGTCCGGCACGTCCACCTGTGCGGCCATGCGCATGCGCACGGTGTCCGCGATGGACGCGTCGCTGACCAGCTCGTATTCGATTTCGATGCCGCGGTCGGCCAGCTGCTTTTCAAACTCCTGGTAGCACAGATTGTTGCCGCGATCCTCCAGCTTCCAGTACTGAGTGTACATGTCCCGGCAGATCACCGAGATTTTCCGCAGCGGCGCGGTTTCGGCAGGGGCGAAACCAGGTAGGGCGCTGAGTAGGAGTGCCAAGCACAGGCAAAGAACCAACGGTTTCCGGAGTTGTTTCATGGGGCTGCCTCCTTTCATATTCACACGCGCGACAACGCGCAAGCGACGATGCCGATTCGCTACCCCTTCAGCGATCCCAGCATGACCCCTTTGACGAAGTGTTTCTGGAACATGGGGTACACCAGCAGGATCGGCAGGGTCACCACCACAATCATCGAGTATTTCAATTGCCGGGCGGAGATGGCCCGCATGTTGAGCGCCCGGATCATGTCTTCGGTCATGTTCTGCTCGATCATCTTGTTGATGTTCAGGGATTGCTCGATCAGTAGCTTTTGCAGGTACAGCTGCACAGGCTGAATGTTCGCGTTGGTCTGGTACAGTTTCGCGCCGAACCAGGAATTCCAAACCCCGACCACTGTATAGATGGAGATGACGGCCAGCACCGGCTTGGCGAGCGGCAGGTAGATGCGGGAGAGTGCCTGGTAATTTGACGCGCCGTCGATGTAGGCCGCCTCCGCGAGCTCGTGCGGGATAGCCTGCAGGAATGTCTTGCACAGGATAATGTTCCATATGCCATAGCTGGCGGGCAGAATGGTCGCCCAAGGCGTGTTGTACAGACCCAGCTGCGTGATGATGATGAAGCTGGGGATCATGCCCCCCGAAAAGTACATCGGAATCAACAGGAAAACCACGCAAGCCTTCCGGCCTTTCAAATTGGGCCGCGTGAGCGGATAAGCCACCATCATGGTGGTCACGAGCATCAGCACCGTGCCGATCAGTACATAAAGCACGGAATTGCGCATGGAGATCCAGAACTGCATCTCCCTGAGCACGACCGAATAGCTGCCCAGGTAAAATCCGATGGGCCACAGCGTCACTTTGCTACCCGACGCGTAGATGGGATCGCTCAAGGACATGATGATGACATACCACATCGGATATATCGTGATGAGGCCTGCCAGCGTGGCGAAAAAGAGCACCACAACATCAAACAAAGTCAGGCGCTTCAATCGTATGCGTACGCGCTGAGGCTGGGCTTGCGCTCCCACCGCTATATTGTTCATTGATCCTCCTCAGGGCTTCCTTTAATCACCTTACCAGAGCGAGAAATTGGTCGTTTTGCGTGAGATTGCGTTCGCTCCGAACACCAACACGAAGCTCATCACGCTTAACAGGAGGCCGCTTGCCGTGCCATAACTGTACTTGACGCCCAGCAGCGAATCGCGGTAGACATAGGTGCCGATGACATCCGCAGTCGAGTAGACGGCCGAATTGTACAGCAGCAGCACCATCTCGGTATTGGAGCCAAGCATGTTCCCCACCGCGAAGATGAGTTGGATCATCACCAGCGGCAACATCATCGGGAATGTGATGTGGGCGATCTTGCCCAAGCGCGACGCGCCGTCAATATCAGCAGACTCGTAGAGCTCGGGGTCGATGGAAGTAATGGTCGACAGATACAGGATGCTGCTCCATCCGAACGATTTCCAAATGTTGGTGAGTGTATAGACCCATGGAAATACGGATGCCGTCGCGTTCAACGACTTTACATTGAATCCGAAGGCATTGATAAGCCGCGTGATGATGCCGTCGTTGGCAATGAAGGTCAGCACCATGCCCGCGACCACAACCGTGGAAATGAAATTAGGCATGTAGCTGACTGTCTGGATGAAATTTTTGTATCGGCGCTTGGGGATTTCATTGACAACCAACGCGAACACCACGGGCACCCAGAAGCCCATCAGCAAGCCCATGAAGTTGAGAACGACAGTATTGCGCAGGATGCGTGTAAAGTAATAAGATTTAATAAAAGTGATGAAGTGCTTCATGCCGACCCAAACCGTACTCGCGCCGATGAACGGCTTGCCCGGGGTGTAGTTCTGAAACGCGATGACTACGCCAAACAAGGGCAGGTACGAGAAAATGAAGATCAGGACAAAAGGAACGGCCATCAACAGATAATAGTCGATGTTGTCTCGCGCGTTCCTGGACAACTCACGCCGCTTCACCATACGTCGCTCACTTTCGAAGCGTTCCCCTAGCCGATACTCCCTATAAGCCACGTAATCTTCACAAATGAAATGAACTCCATTGATAGTATACGTCGAATCCAATCAAAAGTCAAGACCGGATTTCAAGTGGGTTATCTGCCAGTGAATTGCAAAAGCAACGTCCGGAGCAAGTGGGATGGTAGTTTGACAGTAAGCGAAGAGAGGAGGGGGAAAAGGAGAGGCGGCGCCTGGGAAATTTTGCATAAGTTGGAAATATGTATTGAGTAATGTCGCCTAGTGTGGTATCATGTCTGCATTCGACTTGTGAGTGTTGTTGCCGACGCGGCATGACCAATGCCAGCCAGCGCCGAATGCCGCGAATAGCCGGAGCGGACGCCGCGTAGGATGACAAAAGCCCTGTGCAACTTTCAACGTTTTTCTTATATGGACGCTACGCCGTCTCTTTCGTCAGCGCGTGGATCGCCTTCTCCATCGCCTTGATGCCGTCCGCGTTCTTCTTGCGGAACGCGATGCGCATCCTGTACAGGTACGCCTTGCCCATGAAATCGTATCGCTTGTTCCACTTCGCTTCGAGGATCCCTTCCCTGAACAGCCGGTCGACTTCGTCGAGCTTGTCGCCCTGCATGTACAGGTACTCCGCCCGCGCCAGGATATCCAGCCCGCCCATGTACCCGTTCATCATGGGCGCGATGTGCCGGATGGCTTCCTTGACATTGGCGAAGTACTCCTCGAACGCATCCTTGCGCGAGATGCCCACCACGCCGAAGTGTAGGCCGATCTCCATGATGCAGCGCGGGCCCTCCGGGATCACGCATTCATTGAGCTTGTGGAACGCGGCCAATTGTGCGAAAGTCGGCGCGAACCGATAGTCGTCCCTCTCCGGCGCGGAGTAAAACAGGCTTTCGCACTTGGCGATGGCGATGTAGACCAGCCGCCGGATCTTCCACGGCGTAGGCTCTAGGTGCGCGAATTTACTGATGCATTCGTCCGCGAACACAATGGTCTCGGCCAGCCGGTTCAGGTTAATCAGGATGTTCGCGCGTGCCAGCGGGTAAAGCAGGATGCCGGACAGTTCCTCCTCCACCGCCTGTTCATAGATGTCCAGCAGGAGCTTGGCGGTCTCCGGCCTGAGCCGCTGGCTGAGACCGATGTGGGTGCGCACCACCGATTCGAGCTTGCCCGCCGCCGCGTAATAGGGAATGGCCTTCATGTTCTCGTTACGAAGGTCATGCCACTTGGCAGCAGCCAGATGGGTATTCAGCCGCTCCATGGGGGACAAATCAGTTACGCGGGTCACGAGGAAGATGCGGAACAAGTCATGGATGTGGTCTTCGTTGATGTCGTCGTCGTAGCGGACAAAGGTGGTGATGGCCTCCATCTCTGCCAGCATCGCGTCATCGCCGCCCAAACGCCGGAGCATCTCGTCCGGAAGGGTATCCAGCAGCGACAGCCTCAGGAGGAACCTCCTCAAGGGCTTGCTGAGCTTCGCGAACATCGACGCGATCGAGCCTTTCACCGTAGCCAGGTCAGCCACGCTGGCATTGCCATCCTGGCCGTGCGCCAGAAGGCGTTGCCCTTCGCTGTGGACGCCGGTCGCCCAGTCGTTCGACGAAGCGTAGACCTCCTGCACGCCCTGCTCGGTCGTCGGTATCCCCAATTGGTTATAATAGGCGGTGATTTCATCTGGGCTGAACTTCAAGTCTTCTTCCTTGATGTACTTGATATGCTGCTGGGTCAACCGGTTGACGTGCTGCACCCGCCACATGGCTCGGCTGATGATGACCGCCGTCACTTTGGGGAACAGCGACGCAGCCGCGCGGCGGATGAAGTCCAGGATCGCCTTGTTCTGCAAGTGGTGGTAGTCGTCAAGGACGATGATGTACTTCTTGTCCTTCATGATGAACCCGGAAAGCAGCCTGTGGTAGTCGTCGAACAGCTTCTCGCTTCCGGGAAAGCCAATCTCCACCAAGGCCTGGCCGACCGCAGGGTTCAGCACACCCATCTTATCCGAAAACGTCTCCCAGAAGCGGGTGGGGTCGTCGTCCGCCTTGTACAGCGGGATGTAAACGTAGGCGAACTGGTCTTGGTAAGTGTCCAGGAAGTCCTTGACCGTCACGGTCTTGCCGTACCCAGAATTGGCGGTCATGACCACAAGCGAGTTCTCCATGTACCCGAGCAGCAAGTCATGGAGCCGTTTCCGCACAAGAATACTGTCCGTTCCCAACGGATGGGGCTGCTTCCTTCGCGCTTCCCGCATGCCCTTCACCTCCATAAGGGCGGTCCTTGCCAAGGGACGTCCGGATTTCCTTGTGATTATAACGAACATATGGAATGAATGATTCCTTGTATAAACACAGTTTATGAATAAAATATCAGCCGTTCACTTCAGAGGTGGAAACGCCAACCGGTAGACGGAAAACCCCGTTATTCTACGCACTTTCGCGCATATGGACACAATAGCTGTAGACGAGGTGTTCATTCTAGTAAAATCTACAGAAAATTGGCTGTTGGCTGTGATTCATCGATTTTTGTGCAATCTTGCTCACTGAATTTTGGTATCTGCCGTGGCTTATAGTGAGGGGAGTGTTTTATGCCATGGATGCCCATCAGCCGCCCACATCGGTTCGTAAGTACAAGGCTCAGTATTCCATAGGAATTGTCTACAATAACTTCCCGTGGCCGTCGCCTACGGACGCGCAACACGCGCGGATCGAGCAGACCGCGCAGGCGATACTAGACGCGCGGGCGAGGTATCCCGACTGTTCGCTGGCCGACCTGTACAGCGAACGGATGTGGTTATACCCCGAACTGCTGACAGCGCACCAGAACAACGACCGCGCCGTTATGCAAGCATACGGTTTTTCAATCAAGGGTATGACAGAAAGCGCCTGCGTCGCGGAGCTTATGCGCCTGTATCATGCGAAGGCGGCGGAACACACGCGCAAGGAGTAACGTCGGGCGGGACGTTCGCCACGAACGCGCCTGTGCCCGTCTCGCCCACGCTAGTTAGACGCGCCTTGTCCGCAATAGTTCTCGACAACTTTTTGACGGATTCAATGCCGTCTGTGACACCTGTTAATAAATATTTAAGAAACTGGAAAAACTACTATATAGAAAGAAGCGTCACGGCCGGCACAGCGGCACACGCTCCAACAACCGAAGGTTTTAACACATTGTCCAGCGCGAAATATCCCGTGAGACTCAACTTCCCATCGAATTCCACATCTCGTGGTTGTTACACACCAAACAGGAACCTCGCCGCGTC
Source organism: Oscillospiraceae bacterium (assembly GCA_031270865.1). GTDB lineage: Bacteria > Bacillota > Clostridia > Christensenellales > Aristaeellaceae > BNUH01. The sequence continues at coordinate 23,862 of JAISWI010000027.1, read as the reverse complement.
CACCGCGTTCGCGTCGAAGGCCCGGAATAACTCAAGGGCATGACGCTTCATCGCGGAGTATTCGTCCGCGTCGGTGACCGGGTCTATCTGGAAATAGCAGTGAAACCGGGGACGCGCGGCCTTGCCGCCCTTTGGCCGCATGTGGCTTCATGAGTATATGACAAAAAAATCCACATCCAGGAACGCGGTTTGCGCATCCTCCGGGGTTTTCCACTGCGACAGGGCGTCAGGGTCGTTGTCGCAGTCCATGATCAGGCAGTCCGCGAACGCGAATGTATCCGCGCCGAGACGACCGCCGCGTAATGGAAGACGCTATAGGGTCTGCGCAACGCACAAGGCAGAAGGAATTGCGGTAATAAATATCAACATAAACACGTTGTGCCTATAACGACAGCTTTCACTCCCCAGGGGCGCTTGGCCTTCAATCGGCCGCCCATTATGAAAATTTGCCGCGCGTAAAATTCGCTCTTGACATTTCGGCTGAATTGGGTATACTATGGGGGTAGACCATGGGGAATGGTGTAACGGTAGCACCTACGACTCTGACTCGTATTGTCTAGGTTCAAATCCTAGTTCCCCAGCCAGAGTAGGGTTCGCGAAATCGCGGCGAGGGACGCTCTTAGGAGCGTCCTTTTGGCGTATAAGGGTTTTGACTGGGGCAGCTTTACTTTTAAATAGCCAACCAACTTGACAACGCGAACAGAGCCGCGAGGATGTCGTGTTTTCAATCTGGTTGACTAAAAAACAACTGTTGACAACCCTCCAATTGGCTGGTATAATGCCCGCATGACAGTCATATAATTCCCATCAGAATTATATGAATAAAGCGGTGGAACCATCGCCGCGGAAAGGGGTTGTCGCGGATGAACCGGCGATGTCGACGCTGATTGACAGCATATGCCGTTTACCAACCCGACATATAGAAAGGCGGTCCACTATGAAGTCTACCGTTCTGGCAAGGAACGCGCTGTACCTGCTCCTCGCGCTGGCGTTGGTCGCCGTAGCGCAGCCCGCCGCCCACGCCGCTGCGGACGAAAAGGTCCTGAACATCGCCATCACCGCCGAGCCCAGCTCGCTTGACCCCAACAACGGCATCGGCGATACGTGGATGTTCACCAACGGCCACCTGTATGAGCCTGTGACCAGGCTCGACATCAACAACGACGCCGTGCCCGGTAGCGCACTATCATGGGAATTGTCGGAGGACGGGCTGACCTACACCTTCATCATCCGCGATGACAATGGCTGGTCGAACGGCGCGAAGGCCACCGCCTACGACTATGAGTACGGCGTCAAGCGCATCCTCACCCATGAGAGTGGCGAGGACTGGGCAAGCCTGGTATTCGATATAAAAAACGCGTCGAAGGTGTTCGCGGGCGAGCTCCCCGTGGAGGAGGCGGGCATCAAGGCCGACGGCAATATCCTGACCATCACGCTGGAACAGCCGGAACCCTACTTCCCCAAGCTGCTCACGTTCGCGCCATACTTCGGCGTAAATACGGATTTCGTCGAGGGCACGGACGGCAAATATGGCACACAGGCCGCGCTGACACTGTCCAACGGCCCATACTACGTCGAGAGCTGGGCGCACGACGACAAGCTCGTGTTCAGGAAGAATCCCTACTACTGGAACGCCGCCAACGTGAAGATCGACACGATCAACATATACATCATTCCGGACGAGAACACGCGTATCAACCTGTTCCAAAATGGCGAGCTTGACTACGTCGAGTTCTCCGGCGCTAAGAAGCCGGTCGTCGAACAGGCGGGCTACGCGGTAAGCTCCTATGAGAACGGGCGAAGCGTCTACCTGGACGCGAACCTCTCCAACCCGGTATCCGGGAACCTAAAGATCCGCCAGGCGCTGTCCTCGGCGATCGACCGCGAGTTGTTCGTCAAAGGCGCACTGAAGGACGCGTCCACCCCGGCGGAAGGATTGGTCCCCACCGGGATCACTGGCGCGGACGGCAAATCATTCCGCGAATATATCGGTAAAACGCTCATCTATGACTATAACCCGGAACTCGCGCAAACCCTCTTCGCCGAAGGGCTGGCTGAGTTGGGCCTTGCCGCGTCGGACGTGACGCTGACTATCATCTCACGCAACAGCGAACCCTACGTCACCGCGAACGCAGCGCTGCAGGAAATCTTCCAAGAGACGTTCGGCATCAAGGTCAGCACGGAGCCGTTGGACCGCTCCTCATACTCAGCGCGGCGCAGCGACTACAGCTACGACTTCTGCTTAGTAAGCTGGGGCGCGGACTGGGACGACGCGACCACGTTGATCCATTACTTCTACGAGACCGAGCCAACCGACACAGCGCGGGTTGTCTACAAGGAAGCGGCATTCGACGAGCCATACGCGAAAGCCCTGTTAGAGCGCGATCCAGCCCTGCGCCAGACGTACCTGGGCGAGGCCGAGGCCGCGCTGATGGAGGCCTTGCCGCGTATCCCCATTTGGGCGGAAGGGCAGTACAAAGCCGTCTCGGATAGGCTGCTTGGCGTACACAACCGCGCGGTGGTGCCGTACGTGGATATCGTGTGGGCGGATATCGCCGAATAACCGACGCAAACCATAGTTTACATATAGGAAGGGGGCCTGGCAGTGCCTGGATACATCCTGAAGCGGATCGGCATCTCGCTGCTGACGATCTTCGTTATCACAACGGTGACGTTTGTCCTGATGTACAGCCTGCCAGGCAAGCCCTTCCTGGGTGAAAGGCCGCTGCCGCAGTCGGTGATAGACGCGGCTAACGCCAAATACGGGCTGAACCTACCGATGTTCCCAAGGTACCTGAAGTACCTGTCCAACATATTCCTAAGGGGCGACTTCGGGCAGTCCACCGTCTATACCAACCGCGACGTCACCAGCATCATCAAGCAGGCGTTCCCGGTCTCGGCCAGCCTGGGCATACGCGCCCTGACCTTCGGCGTGATCGGCGGCCTGCTGTCCGGGATATACAGCGCGTTGCGCCATAACAAGGCGGGCGACCGTTTCTCAACTGTCATCGCGATATTGGGCGTGTCGATACCTAGCTTCATACTGGGAACCATGCTGCAGTACCTGCTGGGTGTCAAGTTCAGCGGCTGGGTCAAGCGGCTGTTCGATACCAAATACCAGCTATTCCCACTGGCGCGGTGGGAGAGCTTCAGGTATACCCTGATCCCAACGTTCGTGCTGGGATTGGGTTCGCTGGCCAGTGTTACGCGCATGACGCGCTCATCGATGCTCGACGTGGTCAACCAGGATTATATCAAGACGGCCAAGTCGAAGGGCCTGTCGGACCTCGAGATAACCTGGCGGCATATGGTCCGCAACGCTATCGCGCCCGTCTATACCGTGATAGGCGGCATGGTAGGCGTGGTGGTGACCGGATCATTCGTGATAGAGAATATATTCAGCATACCGGGGCTGGGCAAGTACTTCGTCAACAGCGTCACATCGAGTGACTACCCGATGACTATCGGGCTAACGCTGTTCTTCTCGATATTCATCGTGCTTGTAAACCTCGTCGTCGACCTGGGGTACAGCCTCATCGACCCACGCGTGCGGCTGGACCGCGCCTCGAAGCGATAAAGCGGCAGGAGGATTCGCAGACATGGCCGAAGCGGCATACGGTGTCCCAGTCCACACGGCGTTGCTGTCCGCCGATCCCACCGACAGCCATACCTACGACTACACGCCCCTCCCAAACACTGCCATCCGTAGCGGACGCGCGGCGCGTCCCCCTGTCAGTTACTGGCGCGACGCGCTGGACCGCCTGCTGCGCAACAAGACCGCCGTCGCCTCGTTCGCGTTCATCATACTGACCGCGCTGTTTGGTTTTGCCGGCTCGTCGCTTATGCCCGGCTTTACCAAGCAGGACTTGTACAACACGTTCCTGCCGCCGCTCTCGCCGGGGCATCCCCTTGGAACGGATGAGCTGGGGCGCGACCTGCTGGCCAGGCTCGCGCGAGGCACGCGGATATCGCTGACCATTGGCGTGACCGTATCCGTTATTAACCTTGTGGTCGGGCTGGCATACGGCGGCCTGTCGGGATACATCGGCGGCATGGCGGACGTGGTGATGATGAGGATCGTCGAAATCGTGACCGCTGTGCCAGAGATGATTATCCTGCTCCTGCTGTTGACCGTACTCAAGAGCGGCATGGGCACGCTCATACTCGCGCTGTGCCTGACGGGCTGGACGGGGATGGCGCGGCTGGCGCGGGCGCAGGCGCTGCAGCTGCGCGAAAACGAGTATGTGCTGGCAGCCCGCGTACTGGGCGCAAGTCGGCTGTGGATCGTGCTGCGGCACATGATCCCCAACGCGCTGGGCCCGATAATGGTAAGATTCGCGATGAGCGTCCCAGGGGTGATATTCGCGGAATCCTTCCTCAGCTACATCGGGCTGGGAATAGCGATACCGGAGGCCAGCTGGGGCAACCTGGCGCAGCTGGGAGCAAACCAGTTCCCAAACCACATATGGTTGTTTTTCATCCCGGCGATCCTGTTCAGCCTGACCATGCTCGCGTTCAACCTGCTGGGCGATGGGCTGCGCGACGCGCTCGACCCCCGGCAAAGGCGGTGAGCGGCATGCCGAAACTGCTCGAACTGGAGGACCTGCGGGTTTCCTTCCATACCTACGCCGGGGAAGCGCAAGCCCTGCGCGGCGTCAACCTCACGCTGGACGCCGGGGATACGCTTGCCATCGTAGGCGAATCCGGCTGCGGCAAGACGGTGACCGCCCAATCCGTCATGCGGCTTTATCCCAAAGGCGCGGCGGACTATAAAGGCGGTTCCATCCGCTACAAGGGGGAAGACCTGCTAACGCTGTCCGAGAGGCAGATGCGGCGGATCCGCGGGCGCGAGATCAGCATGGTCTTCCAGGATCCGATGACCTCGCTCAACCCGACCGTGCCCGTGGGCAAGCAGATAATGGAAGGTGTGCTGAAGAACGGCTCACGCGAATCCAAGCGCGTAACGAGAAGGGATGCCCGCCTCCGCGCCCTGGAACTGCTCGAAGGCGTTGGCATCGCCGACCCGGAAACGCGGATGGGGCAGTATCCACACAACCTCTCCGGAGGCATGCGTCAGCGCGTGATGATCGCCATCGCCATGTCGTGCTCGCCGGACCTGCTGATCGCGGATGAGCCGACCACCGCGCTGGATGTGACCGTCCAAGCGCAGATACTCGAATTGATGAAGTCGCTTCAGTCGCGCGGCAATACGTCCATAATAGTGATAACGCATAATATGGGTGTGGTCGCGAACATCGCCCGCAAGGTCGCCGTCATGTATGGGGGCGTAGTGGTGGAGCGCGGCACGGTCGAAGACATCTTCTTCAGGCCGAGGCACCCGTACGCGTGGGGTTTGCTTCGCTCGGTGTTCCGGCTGAACAAACCCAAGGATGAACCCCTCACGCCAATAGACGGCACGCCGCCCGAGCTGATCGACCCGCTGCCGGGCTGTCCGTTCGCCGAGCGGTGCGCGTACACCATGCGCGTGTGCGCCAGCGGGATGCCGCCTGAGTTCGCGTGGGGCGAGGCGAGGGCTTGCCGGTGCTGGCTGTACGGTCCCGGCTGTCCCGTGATACCCGCTGAATGGGAGGAATACAGCCATGCCTGACGCGATGGCGCAACCGCTGCTCGATGTGCGCGGGCTCAAGAAGTATTTTACGGTCGGGCGGCGCGGGACGCTGAAGGCCGTCAACGGCGTTTCGTTCAGCATCCGCAGTGGTGAGACGTTCGGTCTGGTGGGCGAGTCCGGCTGCGGCAAGACCACCGCCGGGCGGGTTATCGTCCGTCTATACGAGCCGACGGAGGGCGCGGTATATTATCGCGGCAAGGATATCTCGCGGCTTGCCAGGCGCGAGGCCGCAGAGTATACTCATAACGTCCAGATGATCTTCCAGGATCCATACGCGTCGTTGGACCCGCGCATGACGGTGGAGGCGATTATCGCGGAAGGCATGCGTCCGCGCGGGATGTACTCGCGTGGGGAGTCACGCGACAAGGCGCGGGAATTGCTCTCGCGCGTAGGGTTGAGCCCGGAGCACGCGCAGCGGTTCCCGCATGAGTTCTCCGGTGGGCAGCGGCAGCGCGTGGGCGTGGCGAGGGCGCTGGCTGTCAACCCGGAACTGATCGTGTGTGACGAGCCCGTCTCCGCGCTGGACGTATCCATCCAGGCGCAGATCATCAACCTGCTGCGGAAGTTGCAGCGGGAGTTGGGGCTGACATACCTGTTCATCGCGCACGACCTGTCGCTGGTGAAGTATGTCTCCGACCGGGTAGGCGTGATGTATATGGGCTCGTTGGTGGAAGTCGCCAGCGCGGAGGACCTGTACCGCTCGCCGTTGCATCCATATACGCGGGCGCTGCTGTCCGCCATCCCCGTGCCCAATCCCATAGAAGAGCGCGGGCGGCGACGCGTCCTGCTGGAAGGCGACGTGCCGCCGCCGCTCAATACGCCCGACCAGTGCCTGTTCCTTGGCCGCTGTCCGCACGCGACGGACCGCTGCCAACAGGGCATGCCACAGCTGGCTCAGGCGCGAGAAGGCCATTGGGTGGCGTGCGCGATGAACGAGGAACTGAACGTGGACGCTTACACGATCTAAAAAAAACGTTTCGAAGGAAGGCGCGCTATGGGCAACATCAGGCTGGGGAAGACCTTTATATACCTGGATCGGCTGGGATTGCGCCAAGCCATCGTCAGCGATCCACTGTCCATTTTCTATTTAACGGGCCAGCGGCATTATCCGGGCGAGCGGCTGCTCCTGCTCAGGATAAGCGCTGACAGCGGCTCGACGCTTTATTTGAATGAGTTGAGCGAAGATAAAGGGACTGTGGACGGGATCGAAACGATTCAATTCAATCTGGGCGAGGACGGGCTAAAGCGTGTCGCCGCAGACCTCGACCAGGGCGCGGCGCTGGGCGTGGATAAGGATCTGCCAGCAAGGTTCCTGCTTCCCATACAGGAATACTCGGGCATCCGTGAGGTCAGGTTGGCGTCTGAGGCGGTCGACCACGCGCGGCAGGTGAAGGATTTGTATGAGCAAGGTAAGATGATATTGGCATCACAGATTAACGACGCGGCGATGGAACAGTTCGCGGGGTTAATCCATGAGGGCGTGACAGAGCGTGAGGTTCGCGATCGGATGGATGGCATATACCGCTCGCTGGGCGCGGACCGCGTCGACTTCGGGATCGTGGCGTTCGGCGCGGGCGCGGCTGAACCGCACCACATGGGCGGCGACGCGGTGTTGAGGGAAGGCGACGCGGTATTGCTGGACGTGGGATGCGTGAAGGACGGCTACTGCTCGGACATGACGCGGACATTCTTCTATAAAGAGGCCTCTCCGCGCCAGCGCGAGGTGTACGGGCTGGTCAAACGCGCGAACGAGGCTGCGGAAGCGATGGTTCGTCCGGGCGTGAGGTTTTCGGAATTGGACGCCGCCGCGCGTGACGTCATCACTCAAGCGGGCTATGGGCCGCAGTTCTACCACAGGCTGGGTCACTCTATAGGCTTGACCGGGCATGAGGCGGGTGATGTGTCCGCGTACAACCATAACGTGTTGGAGGAAGGGATGGTCTTCTCCATTGAGCCTGGAATCTACCTGGAGGGTGAGTTCGGCGTAAGGATAGAGGATCTGGTCCTCGTGACGAGCGGCGGCGCGCGTGTATTGAACGGGTATACCAAGGAGTTGGTTGTGCTGGGATAAGGACCGTTAACGCGTTTCAACCGCGGGCGGCGGCGCGGCGGCCAGCATATAAAACAACCCCAGCTGAGCCGCCGCAGCGCCTTTTATGGCGTTCACTCCAAACTCAAGTTATATAGTAAGCCTCCGGCTTAGTCAACCTATACTCACCGTTGGCTTGGTCAACACGCACGATCAAACCCTTCGCGCGTATCGGCGGAAACTGTATTATCCGCTTGTGCCCGATCGCTTTGCCAGCGTATATGACCTTCGGCCTATAGATTAAGCGGCTCTTAGCCAGAACGCTGAACCCGGCAACCTGCCCGCCAGATGTTAAGTCCTCGCCGATAACGATGTGGTTGACCAGACGCTGCTCGTCAAGCTCGATAGCGACGCCGCCTTCCGCCTCGGCAAGCGTCGAAGGCAGCGGGTTCGCGAAGCGGCGGCGTATCTCCGCGCCGAAATCCTTCAATCGGAGGGCGTCTACGTCCGGGAGCAAGCCGCGCCGGTCAGGGCCTATGTTGATCAGGAAGTTTGCGCCGTTCCCTACCGAATAGTAGTATAGCCCGACCAGCTCCTCCACGCCCTTGACCGTGTGGACGTCATACTCGCTGTAGAACCAGTTATGGTCGCGCATCATGAAGTCGCACTCGGCGGGAAGGAATTCCTCGCCGTCCAGCGCGTCTTTGCGGCTGGTCATGACGGAGAAGTCCAGTTCCCCAACCCAGTCGGAGTTTTCCACGCCCGCTACGCCCGCCTCGTTACCTACCCAGCGCGTATCGGGATCCCACATGCTGAATATCAGTATATTCGGCTGCAAACCGCGTATAGCCCCGACGATGCGCTCCTTGTCATACTCATGGCCCTCGGAGCCGCATCCATCGAACCACAGATAGTCAATCTGCCCATAATTGCCCAGCAGCTCACTTACCTGCGCGATGAAGTAATCGTCATGCTCCCTGGCGGAACGGTCGCCGTAACCGATTTCAGCGGGCGAGTAGTACAACCCAACCTTGAGTCCATGTTTGCGGCACGCCGCGACGAACTCGGCGACAACATCGCCTTGTCCATCCTTCCACGGCGTTAACCCGACATGGTACTCCGAATGCTTGCTGGGCCAGTTAGCGAATCCGTCGTGATGCTTGCACACCAGGATGGCGTACTTGGCTCCAGCGCCTTTTACCGTTGTGATCCACTGTTCGCAGTCAAGTTCGGTTGGGTTGAATCCACTAAGCGGCATGGGCTTGCCGTCCCAGTCGCGATGGCCCTCATAGAACGTCCGTATGCCAAAGTGGAAAAACGCGCCTATCTCCCAATCGAGGAAAGCCAGCTGTTCGGCGCGGGGCGTTGATTTGCTCATAATGGGTTCCTCCGCATAACAACATAGTTCAGGGACGACCGCGAGCAGCCGCCCCATGCGCTGGTTACGCCAAGCGATTACTTATACTGCCGGTCATACGCCGTCTGGCGGATAGCGGTATACTCGTCGACACGCAGCGACGGGAACTGCGCGAGGTACGAATCCCAGTCCTTATCCAGATCCTTATTCCCCGTGAGGAACAGCACAATGGACTCGGTGACATAGTCCTTAAGCTGCGTCTGGTAGGTGTTGACGTCGGCGCCTTCCTGCTCGGTGTATGCCAGCGAAGGCACGTAGTACGCCATGTTCTCGTACGGCACGAAGTAGTCGCGCGTCTCCTGGAACAGGCGCGGCTCCTGGCTCCACTGGGTTTCCGGATCGTTGAAATCAGCCATCTCGCCCAGACGGAAATCGCTGGAACGGTTGGCCAGGATGATGTTGTCCATGCGGGTATTCAGCCGCTGCGTCTCGCCATCGCCCAACCAGTGCTGGATATACAGCGCGGGCTTGCCGTTGATGCCCAGCGAGCCTTCCGGCGGCAGCTCGTAGTTAATCCCCAGTTCTCCCACCTGGGAACGGAGTGTAACCTCGGGGTTGTAAAGCTGATCCAACCACTTGAACGCGGCTTCGGGGTTTTCGCATTTCTTGGTGATGACCGCCTGGTCGCGCTGGACCGCCGTGTTCGTGGTGACCGAGTGCCGTACGCCGTCCGGGCCTTCGAGCGGACTGAGTCCGGAATACTGGCGGGCGTGGTTATCGTCGGAATCCACATCGGCCGGAACGCCCTGCCACCATACGAACGATGTGTAACCGCCCAGTATGACAGCGGTGGGATCGGAACCCAGCTGCTTGAGCTGGTCAGGCGTCTGGGTAAGGCCCATCACATCTATCAGGCCCTCGTCGATCAGCTTCTTAATCCAACGCAGCCCGTCGCGGAACGCCTCGTCGTCCGCCGTGAACCGCAGCGTGCCCGATTCGTCTATATAGTGGTACCATTCGTCATAGAACGGGACGAACGAGTTGAGCAGGAACGTGTAAATGCGCTGGTTGCTGCCGTTGGCTCCGGTGAACGGTACTTCGTCCGCGATTCCGTTGCCGTTCGGGTCGCCGTCCTTGAACGCCCGCAGCACGGCCTCGAACTCGTCGACCGTGTTCGGGTACTCCAGCCCTAGCGCGGTCAGCCAGTCGCGATTGATCCACGCCCGCTGCGAGTGCATGCAATGGTAACACGCGTTGATGCTGGGCAGGGCGTAGATGCTGCCGTCAACCGCCGTGATCATGCCCGGAAGCAGCTCGGGATACTCGGCGAACAGGTTCTTCGTCTCCACGCCAAGCTCGTCTATCAGGCCGTTCAGCGACTTGAAGACGCCGCGGGCACCGTTGACGTCCGCCTGCACGACTGTGCCGACGAACATATCCGGCAGCTCGTCGCTGGCTATCATCAGGTTGACGCGCTCGGTCACGATGTCGGACGGCACCTCTACATAATTGATATGTACGTTGGTGCGTTCTTCATACCACTTGCCGAATGAGTTCTCGTTCAGGTCGCCGATGTAGGTGACATCCTGCATCACTACCTCAAACGTGATGGGTTCTTCGGTGACGTAGTTGGCGCCCTCGGCGAGCGCGGTAGCCGCGCCTGTGAGCAGCATGAGCGCCAGCATCGCTGCGAGCGGCCGTTTGTAGTGTTTACGCATGTTCGACCTCCTGGTTTTGTTGTTTATGCCAGACCGGCGGAACGCAAGGTCATCCCTTGATCGCGCCGACCATAACACCTTTGACAAAGTGCTTCTGGATGAACGGATAGAGCAACAGCATCGGCGTGGACGACACCACAATCAGCGAGTATTTCAGCAGATCGGCCAACCCCTGCTGCCTCTGGAGCACGCTGGCGTCGATCATCATGTCGCTATTCTGGTTCTGGATCAGTATGCTGCGCAGCGTTATCTGGAAGGTGAACTTCGCTTTGTCCTTCAGGAATATCATGTGGTTGAAGTACGCGTTCCAGTGCCCGACGGCGTAGTACATCACCAGCACGGCCAGTATCGGCGCGGACAGCGGCAGCACAACGCGCGTCAGGTAGTAGATATCCGAACACCCGTCCAGTTCGGCGGCCTCGCACAGCTCATACGGGATGCTCGTGGAGAAGAACGTCCTCGCGACGATCACATTATAAACGCTGATAGCGCCGGGCAGCACCAACGCCCAGTATGTATTGTACAGCCCCAGGTTCCTCACCAGCAGGAAGAACGGTATCAGCCCGCCGCCGAAGAACATCGTGAACGACAGTATCCCCATGAACACGCCGCGACCGACGAACGTCTTTACCGAAAGCGGATAAGCCGCCATGACCGTACAGACCAGGTTGACCACCGTGCCCAGCAGCGTAACCTGAACGCTGTTCAGGAATGAGCGCATCAGCCCGGCGTCCTTGAATATCGTCGTGTAGCCTACCGTGCTGAACCGCACCGGATACAGCCACACCTGGCCAGATATGACGGCGTATGGCTCGCTGAACGACGCGCTCAGCACGAACACCAGCGGATACGCGACGGCCGCCAGCACGAACGCCAGCACGATGTACATAACCGCGTTGAACGCCATATCAGACGGGGTAAGGCGTATCGGCTTGCGCCGCTTCGCGCTGACGCCCATCCCGCGTCCGGAACCTGGACGCGCCGATCCATTGCCCGCGCTCACCATAGGCTGGTCTCACCCACCCTTCGCGCGATCTGGTTGACGATCACCAGCAGCGCGGCGTTGATCACCGAATTGAACAGCCCGACCGCCGCGGAAAAACTGTACTGCGCTTGCTGGAGTCCCATCCTGTAAACGAATGTGGATATGACGTCCGACGTGGACATATTCAACTGGTTCTGCATAAGGAATATTTTTTCATAACCGACGCTCATGACCGAGCCGAAGCTCAATATGAACAGTATGACGATGGTCGGCATGATGCTGGGCAGGTCGACATGCCATATCTTCCGCAGTTTGCTCGCGCCGTCCACCACGGCGGCCTCGTGCAGTGACGCGTCCACTCCGGCCAGCGCGGCGATATAGATAACGGCGGAGAAGCCCATGCTCTGCCATATCCCCGACCACACGTAGATTGTCTTGAAGTACCTTGGCGCGGACATATAGTCGATGCGCTGTCCGGTCAGCGATGTAAGCGCCTTGGCGAGCATGCCACTGCGCGGGTTGAGGAACATCACGATCAGCGAGACCATGACCACCGTGGAGATGAAGTGCGGCGCGTATGTGATCATCTGCACGGTTTTCTTGAATCTCACGTTCGGGCACTCGTTGATCAGCAGCGCGAATATAATCGGCACGGGGAACCCGGCGAGCAGGCCATACAGGCTTATGCCCACCGTGTTCTTCATCAACCGCGGGAAGTTATAGGAACCCATGAATTCACGGAAATGCTTCAGCCCGACCCACTGGCTGCCCCAAATGGAATCGCTGACTACATAATTTTTAAACGCTATAACTATACCGTACATCGGCCCGTAAGAGAAGATGAGCGCGCTGGCGAGCGGCACAAGGAACAGCAAGTACAGCTGCCAGTGCTTCCTGATCCGCTTCCTTCGAATCTGGCCCGCCCGCCGCTTTACCGCAAGTGTCATTGGCTACACCTCCTTCAGCTATATGTACGAAAAACCGTTCGCTTATTTCTTTTACTACCATAATACGGATATGTCAAGGCCGGATATCAGTCAATACCGCCAACTCCTAGCGATAAATGACATCGGCTGCCGCAGTTGCAAATTCCACGCGGCTGCTATATACTTCCCGCGTCGGGCAGCCGGGGATTACGGAATACAGCCTGGTTGTTTCATAAACAGCGCTTGGAGGTAACCACCGATGGGTATCATCAATGCCGACCTGATTGTCTGCGGCGGCGGGACCGCCGGACTACCCGCCGCGCTGGCCGCCGCCCGCGCTGGCGCAAGCGTCGCGGTAATCGAGGAAGACGCGAGCTTGGGCGGCGCGACCGCCGACCAGTATATCCAGATGTTCTGCGGCAGGCCCTACCAGGGCATCCTGCTGGAACTAAAAGAAAAGACGCGCTCGTTCGCGCCGACAGTCCGGGACAACACGTTCCGCAGCTCGGCGGCGCTGCTGGCGTACCAGGAGTTCTTCCGCGGTTTGCCGGTAACGTTCCATACGCGCCAGCGTATCGTCAAGGTGGAGCTTAACTGTTCATCAATCGTGGCGGTCGAGTCGGATACCGAACGGTTCGAAGGCAAGGCGTTCATCGACGCTACGGGCGACGGCAGTGTCGCCGCGCTGGCCGGGATACCGTTCCGGTTCGGGCGTGAGGCCGCTTCGGAATTCGACGAAGAGTTCGCTCCCCCGGCAGCCGACCGCAAGATACAGCGCTGTACGCTGATGTACACGGTAAAACGTCTCCCGGACGCGCCGGACGCGGACACGCGCGGCATTGTACTGCTGGACGAGGACGAAGGTCTCATATGGGGGCCGTCGGTCGTCTGCGGGGATACAACCGACCCGTCGCTGCTCGCCAAAGCCCAGGAAGAGGCTTTCGCGATGATGCCGGCGGAGGTGGAACGCTGGCGGGCGCGGGGCTTCTTCGTTTCGTCGGTCGCGCCGAAGATTGGGGTGCGCGAGTCCCGCAGGATTGCGGGGCTGTACACGCTAAGCTACCACGACATCGCGGATCAGCGCGTCCACCCGGACAGCGTATGCGTGGTGAATTACAATATCGACCCTTGGGATCCCGACGGCAACCCAATGCACGATAACCGCCTGAAGAGCACCCATATGCCCGACTACGAGATCCCTTACCGCTGCATGGTCAACGACAAAGTTGACAACCTGATCGTCACGGGGCGCTGCGTATCGGCGACGCATGTGGCTCAATCCAGCCTGCGCGTGATAGGCGTCGTTATCCCGCTGGGACAGGCCGCGGGCAACGCTGCATACCTTGCTGTCCGCGACGGTAAGGCGGCGCGTGATATCAACGCGCAAGAGCTTCGCGACATGCAGCGTAAAGGCGGCGTGAGGGTTTCGCTCGCGGAATAGGAATATCAAACAATCATAAGGGCGGCAGTTCCATACGCCGCCCTTCATCGTATTTACCTATGCCCAGGTCTCGAAATTGGGCAGATACATGCCCATACCCTTAAGGATTGCCTGGATTTTATGAACATCGACAGTCCTCGGCGTTAGACCGTCCCTCACGCACAGCGCGGCGGAAACGCCCGCCGCCTGACCTGTCAGGTAACAGCCTGGCATGACGCGGATTGATGACTGCATCGGCCGATCCGCGCTCACGCAGCGCCCCGCGACCAAGAGGTTATCCACCTTCTGGGGTACCAGCGTCCGGTATGGCACGCCGTAGCTCTGGCCCTTCTGGTAGCGGTAGCCATGGTGCGCCTTGGTGAACCGCTCATGGCTCTTCTCGGAGTTGTCGCTGGCGTGGATGTCCACCGGGTACGCGAAGCGGCCTATCTCATCCTCGAACACCGCTTGCCTAAGGAAATCATCCAGAACCAGCTGATAATCGCCGCGAACGCGACGCGATTCGCGTATGCCAAGCATCGCTCCAGATACTACCATCTCCATGTTCTGGAAGCGCGGCAGGTACTTGTGGTAATACTCTTCATACTGGTCGTACAGCTTGCGCGTGTACAACAGCCCATCCGTCAGCGAGCGTTCGTCCGTTCCGTCCACGTCGTAGACATGCCCGGCGTTGCTTCCAGCGAGGTTGGGCGATATATTCCACATGCCAGGCAGGTGCCTGTCGAGTTTCTTGAATACGCCGTCGTTGTACGCTTCCTCAACGCGCGAGTCGTCGCGGACCGCTTCCTTTGTCCAGTCCACATTGGTCCACAACGCGCAGAGTGTGCCGGCCATCACGCGTCCCTGCTCGTCGCCCTTGTCATACGGCGCGCCTGACCATACAGCCAGGTCGCCGTCGCCGGTCCCGTCGATGTAGACCTTGGCGCGTACCGCGTACACGCCGCTCTTGGCCGCGAGAACGCAGTGCGATATCCTGTCACCATCCGTCACAACGTCGACCAGTTTGGTGTGGAACGCGAACTTCGCTCCGGATTCCACCATAAGGTCGTCATAGACACGCTTGAGGGCCTCAACCTTGATCGAGAGCGTCTTACGCGCGGCGTACTCAGGGCCGCCGTAACGCCACAGGCGCTCAAGGATCTCTTTGCCCAGCGCGGCAGCGAGGAAGTTTTCGCCGTCGCCGAACTGCATGAACGCGGGCACCAGCCCGGACGTCCCCAGCCCGCCGAAACACGCCTGCTCCTCCGCCAGGAATACGCTGGCGCCGTTCCTTGCCGCCGCGATGGCCGCGGCGCACCCGGCGGGTCCGCCGCCCGCCACGAACACATCCACGTCATGCCGAAGCGGTAGTTCTTTACTATAGATAACGCTCATATCCCCATAATCAGGGGAGGCCGCCGCGCCTCCCCTGTCCTCCCATTCTGTTGTCCGTTAATTCTGGGACGCTACCCACCCGTTCACGGCTTCGAGCATATCCTGGCCGCCTTCGGCGAGGAATTCAGCCCACACCAGGTCGTATTCATCGACAGAGCGTGTTCCGGCGATGCACTCTATAACGTAATCGTTCATCAGCGTGTTCATCGCCGCGATGTTCTTGGAGACAGCTTCCAGTGGCGGCGCGTAAGCGATGGCGCTGTCTACCCAATTCTCCTTGGGGAATTCCATCGTCTTCATCGTGCACGCGTACTGTACCGGGCCCTTGCGGACGCGGGCCATCCACAGCGTGGTGAAGGATTCCGGGCTGTTGACCAGGTTGTAGTAGTGGCCGTTGAACCATGGCGTGAAGCCTGGCAGACGCGCTTCGTCCAGGATCGGCCAGTATTCCATCTCGCCGTCGCCGTCGGTATCCAGGAACTCCCACTGCTCGCCTTCCACGCCAAGGAAGGATTCCTGGAATACCGGGAACTCCGCGCGGATGTTCATGTAATCGATGACCTTATCAACCTGCTTGCACGTTACGGGGATGACGCCGAAACCGGTAACGCCGCCATTGGATGAGAGCTTGCCGAAACCGTCGTCGTCCACCAGCGCGACAAGGTAATCCAGCGTCTGGCCTTTTGAATCCATCAGCGAGGCTTCCAACGGCGTGGATTCGGTCCAGCCGACCTGGCGGGCGGCGGCCTGGGCGGACGCCAGCTTTGTCTGTGTCGTTTCGCCCTTGTTCATCGGCCATTCGGGATCGATCAAGCCTTCCGTATACAGGTCATGCATGAACGAGATATAGTCCTTCGTGTTCGAGTGTCCCCAGCGGTAAACGATTGTCCCATCCAGATCCGGCTGCCAGTCATGGTTGACTATGCCGAACGAGGACGCGAAAACATCAACAAGCGCTCCTTGCCCGGTCATCGGGTACTGCGCGCCGTTGGCCTTCAGTTTGCGCAGCAGCTCCACGAACTCGCTTCGGGTAAGCTGGCGGCCTCCCTCATGGCCCTCGATAGTGAACCCGACTTCCTCGAACATCTGGACGTTGATGGCGATGCTCGCGGATACGTAGTGCGCGTCAAACTGCGGGACGCCAAGGATCTTGCCGTCGATGGAGGCAGTGCCCCATAGCTCGTCGGACATGATCGCCTTCAGGTTCGGCGCCTGCGGGAGGTACGGCGCGATGTCGACGAACGCGCCGCGCGCGGCCAGGTCCGCGAAATCGTTCTTATTGACCTTGATGATGTCGTACTCTACGCCGGAGGCGAGGTCAAGGTTCAGTTTCTCAGCCGCGCCCTCAGCCGGCAGCGTGAAGTATGTCACCTTGTATCCGGTCAGTTCCTCCAGCTTTCGGGCTGGCGGCTCGTCGTTCGGGTCGGTGGGGGTGCTGCCGGTCAGGTACTTCAGTTCGCCTTTCCACTCGGTGGTTTCAGCGGCCGCGGGGATGGCGGCGGCCAAGCTTATAACCATAAGCGCGGCGGTCAGCAGGGATACGATACGTTTCATGGGAGTCCTCCTTGATATTTATTTCGTCGGGCATCCGCCCGGCACGAACGCGCCGCGGTCAACGGCATTCCGGGGATCAGCCTTTCACGGAGCCTACCACGATGCCGGTGACAAAATACTTCTGCAGGAACGGGTATACCATAAGTATCGGCAGTGTCGACAGGACAATCGCGGCGGAACGCACGGTCTCGGGCGTGAGGTTCATCACCTCGTCGGCGCTTATCGCGCCGGTGTTAGCGTCCAGGCCTTGGTCCATGATGCGCAGCGCGTTGTTGATCATGTCGTACAGGTAAAGCTGCAGCGGGCGGCGGCTAAGCGTGGATATATACAGCCGGGCCGTAAAGTAGTCGTTCCAGTAAGCGACCGCGTAGAAAAGCGTTATCGTCGCCAGCATCGGCAGCGACACCGGCAGGATAATCTGGAACAGGGCGCGCAGGTTGCTGGCCCCGTCGATGCGGGCCGCCTCCTCCAGGCTCTCGGGCAGCGTCTCAAAATAGTTCTTAATCAAGAACATATTGTAGACGTTGACTAATCCGGGCAGTATCAGCGAGAACAGCGTATCCATCATGCCCAGCGTCCGGTAGAGCATGTAGTTGGGCACCATGCCGCCGTTGAACAGCATGATGAATACCCACAGGTACAGCGCGCCGCGCCGTCCCCGGAACCCCGCGTGGGACAAAGGGTACGCTGTCATGGCTGTGACAATGACAGCGGCCAGCGATCCAAACACCGTGATTATGCCGGACACGCGCAGCGCGTTGAAGAACGAGGATCCTTTCAGGACCCAGCGGTATGTCTCCAGCGTCGGCGACAGCGGCCAGAACGTGACCCGCCCCGATATGACCGGGGCCTCGCCCGAGAACGACTTGGCGATCAGGTTAACGAATGGCAGCAGCGTTGTCAGCGCGAACAGGATCATCACGACGTATTTCAGGCATTCCACCAGGTAGTACGCGGCCGCCTTCTTCTCAATCATCGCTCCCGCTCCTCACCAGATGCTCTTGCCCAGCGCTTTGCGGCTTATCATGTTGGTGCTGATGACAAGCGCGAACGCGACAACCGAGTTAAACAGCCCGACAGCGGTGCCCAGCGAGAAATCCATCTTACCCAAACCGATGCGGTATACATATGTCTGGATAATATCGGAAACCTTATACACAGTGGCGTTGTACATGACCAGTATCTGGCCGAAGCCCGCGTCCATCACGGAGCCGACGCGCATGATCAGCATCAGGATAATCGTGGACAGTATGCTCGGCAGCGTGATATACCACAGCTGCTGCGCCTTGCGCGCGCCGTCGATGACCGCGGCCTCATACAGTTCCTGGTCCACGCCGGCCAGCGCGGCGAGGTAGACTATCGTGCTCCAGCCGATCTCCTTCCAGCCGTCCGTGAATATCAGCAGCCACCGGAATATCTTCTGGTCCATGAAAAACTTGACTGGCTCCGAGAACAGGCCGGAACGCGTCAGGGCCGTGTTCACCAATCCGCCGCTTGACAATATCTGCATGAATATGCCCGAGACGACCACCCATGAGAAGAAGTGCGGGATATAGACGATCGTCTGCACGACGCGCTTGAACTTGACGCTTCTCAGCGAATGGATGATCAGCGCGAAGACGATGGGTAGCGGGAACAGGACAACAATCTTCATGAAGCTGATGGTAAACGTGTTGCCCAGCGCCTGCCGGAAGTCCGCTTTCCTGAACACGCGCGTGAAGTTCGCGAACCCGACGAACTTGCTGGCAATGATGGCTCTGATGGGGTTGCCGCCCGCGAACATGTTATAATCGACGAACGCGATGGATATGCCCAGCAAGGGCAGCAGCTTGAATACCAGCGCGTACAGCAGTCCGGGTATCAGCAGCAGGTACATGTCATAATTGCGCCGGAAGTAAGCGCGGAACGGCGACCTCCGTGATACAGCCGGGGCGTAAGCTCTCTGCGCCATGGGACACGCTCCCTTCGAAGGACTGATTATACCTAAGTTAGTATACATGATATTTTCGCAAACCGCAAGCGCTAATTTTGATTGTTCGTTCAGCCGCCAATAACGTTTCATAAACCACGCTTCACTTTTTCAGTAAACACATCTATAATGGAAATCATCATGGACGCTTGATACACGAGGGAGGTTTCCTTATGTCCGAATACACATTAACCCGGTCCATCCCTGTCGAGGAAGGGTATGATATCGTTGTCGCGGGCGGGGGGCCCGCCGGATGCGCCGCCGCTGTATGCGCGGCGAGGGAAGGCGCCCGCGTACTGCTCGTTGAGGCGCTGGGGTGTTTGGGCGGCACCGGCACATCCGGGCTGGTGACGGAGTTCGACCCCATGGCCAACGGCGAGCGGATGGTCGTGGGTGGGCTGATGCGCGAGATCATTGAGACGCTGTACCAGCGGGGGTTCGTGCCCACGCTGCTGGATCCCAAACGCTGGCGCGAAGAGTTCCACAAATGGACCCCGTTTGACGCGGAGGGATTGAAGCTGCTGCTCGACGAGCTGACGGATGAAACGGGTGTGGAGGTACGGTTCTTCACGCGCGTGATTGACGCGCAGGTCGACGACGCGACGAAGCGTGTTGACGGCGTTGTCCTGTCGAATATGGAAGGATACCGCTATGTCCGCGCGAAAGCCTTTATAGACGCGACGGGCGATGGGTTGTTATGCGGGTTTTGCGGAGCGAGACACTGGGACGCGGGGCGCGACACCCCGAACATCATGCCTCCGACGCTGTGCGCGTTGTTCTCAGGGATCGACTGGGAGGCGCTGAATGTCGGCGACATCGGCTTGCCGCGCCACCAGGAGAAGGTCGAGCAGGCTATCGCGGACGGGTTCTTCTCCCAACCGGACCGGCACGTGCCCGGCATGTTCATGAACATGGGCAAGCTCGGCTCGATGAACGCGGGACACGTATTCGGCATGGATTCATTGAACTGCCGGAGCCTCACGGACGGCATGAAGAGAGGCCGCCGGCTTGTGCGGGAATACGCCGCGTTCTATAGAAAGTATTTCGGCCTGGACGACCTGCGGCTGGTGACGACCGCCGCGATGATGGGGATCCGCGAATCGCGCCGCGCGCAGGGCGAGTACACGCTTTGCTACGCGGATTACCAAGCGCGGCGCAAGTTCCCCGACCAGATCGCCATATTCGCCAAGTCTGTAGACATCCATGTATACGATACGACACCGGAACAGTATGAGCGTTACTATTCGGAGTTTACCAAGATGGACCGGTACAAGCCGGGCGAATACTATGGCATCCCTTACGGAACGTTGGTGCCAAAGGGGTTTGACAACCTATGGGTGGCGGGGCGGTGCGTATCCGCCGATATAAAGGTGCAGGGTTCGCTGCGCGTGCAGCCCGCCGCGTCGATGATGGGCCAAGCCGCCGGGGTTGCGGCATGGCAGGCCATTAAGACAGGAACAACGGCGCGGACGCTCGACACCGCGAAGCTGGTGGAAACGCTGCGCAGGCAGGGCGCAAACCTTCCGCAGGAAGAGCTTTCCCCGGTGATGACTGTTGACGGAAGGGATTAGGCAGCCACTGATCAATTCCGCGCCATAGCCAGCACAGCGGACAAAAGCGGACGCGCGCCGATTTATGAAACGCGGCCTAGAGAAAATCAGGAACCCCGCCGCAGGCGGGGTTCCGTAACATGGCAAAGGAACTATCTTATTGATAAAACGCGCCGCCACCAATTCGTGACGGCGCAAGTTTTTACGATTATACCGACTTGCGCCCCCTACATATGTAATCATAAATTCATCTATGCGCATCCTCTGATAGCGCTTATTAGCTGTGAACAGGTAATTGAAAATCCAATCTGTCAAACTTTCTCAATATATCCATATTGGATATGATACCGTGTGGACCCCAATAATAATTGCCGATTGCTTGTTCAGTACTACACCATCGTTTTCCATCTGGATGTGGGAAACTCTTTTCAAACGCGTTTAGTTCTTCTTCGGGCATTATTTGAAACTCATTCGTATTGCGTAGCGTGTCAACAATCATATCCAGATTTATATCTACAACCTTTTTTAGCGCCGGATAACGCTCGCTTTCAGGCGAACCGACAAAATGTACCGGCAATGGCTGCCATACGGCCCATGTTGCCGGGTCAAATGTCGCCGGGTCAAACGATGTCGGGTCATAATCGGGGAAGCCATTAAGGAGGGTTTGCCCGCGCGTCATATACTTTTCTTTCAAATCCATCCCATTTTGGTATATATCGCTGTTTTTGTCCGCATATTTGAGTATAAAGTCTGAAAGGCGTTTGGTCACCCCTATGTCGGCTTCCGTGGCTTTCTTCGGGTCGTAATGAAACCACGGCAAATGGGAGAAATCATTGTTGGTGGGGATTCCTTGCATCCCCACCCAGCCGTTTTCGGTCAAGTACGCGCCGGAAACAAGGTATTTGATGATATCCATAACCATCTTATCCTTTGTGCCGCTAACACAATCTCCTACCGTATCAAGGTAATCCAACGCAACGCATACCGTATAGGGAGAGGAATTAGGATTCCAGTTATTACACTCGATGTTGTATCCAAAACCTCCATCCTCATTCTGGTAACTGGACAGAACCGAAAGGAAATCCTCACAGCTCCCGTTTTCAAAAAGATATTTCCACTTGGTAAAGTCAAGTGGTCTTGCGCTGCGGTAAACCAGCTTTCTCAATCTCATAAAATTATCAAGCGATAATTTTTTCAAGACATTTACCTCCTGTGTATTATATAAATAACCTACGCTGCCATTCTACTACAAAACAACCCACCATCAACCATATTTTATCAATTGATGGTGGGTTTTTGGCGGAGAGGGTGGGATTCGAACCCACGTGTGGTTGCCCACAAACTGATTTCGAGTCAGCCCCGTTATGACCGCTTCGATACCTCTCCACAACCATATTAGTATAGCACAAACCACGCGAGCCGACAAGCATTATTTTTGCTACGCGGCGCCGGACGCCATTCACGCGCGATGGCAGGGGAGATCGAGCGGCCCATCAACGGCAAAGCGTTGGCGCAATAGCCGACGGCCCTGTCAGGTACGCCTCGCGTTCCTGACAGGGCCGCCGACAGGACGGCGGGCCTTACTCCGCCGCCAGCGTCGAGGGTTACTCCAGGGTGTATGGCACGAGCTTCGCGGACAACAACCCGTTGTAATAGGATTCTGGATCGACCGGGGCCATGAACCCGCCGCCCATGCCGTACTCGCTGTTAGCGTAGCCGCTGTTCTCAACGAACATCCGGCCATACAGCGATGTGGTCAGTTTCACCGTGATAGTATTCTCGCCGGGCATGACCAGCCCGCCAAGGTCGACACGGTCGCTGGCGTTGTTCGCGGGGATCGCCGTGCCGTTGATGGTGATCGAGCCGATCTGGTCGATGCCGTACGCAACGTCAAGGTACGCGCCGCTCCAGCTGTCTGGCGCGTCGAACGCCGCGGTGTAATAGCCCGCGCCGGAGACATACCGCATGTCGGATACGCCCAGACGCGCCAACTGTTCCGCCGTCGCGGGGATATCCTTCCACTTGCCCAGCGGCTGCTCGCCGAAATCGACGACCGTGATCTTGCTGACACTCGGGTCGCTGGAGTCCTCGTCAGGGCCGTAGCTGTGGATCGTAAGGTCCCACAGCCCGCCGGAAAGGTCGACCGCGTCCAGCGCCGCCTTCTTCGCGGGTATGGGCTTCGACGCGGGGAAGTTTTGCGTATCCGTCGTCACGGCGATGATGATGGAGTCGCCGCCGGCCAGCCAGTCCAGCGTGATGGTCACCGTGCCGTCGCCGTTGTCGGTATACGCGGTCGGGACGATATCCCCGCTGTGGGGATCGAGCAGGTAGGGAACGCCTTCGCCGGCGAGGGTGATCATCGCGTCCCTGACATACTTGTCCTCGCCCTTGTAGTACGCGCCCTGGTTGTTGCCCATCATGCCGCTGTTTTCGGGGTACGCGTTGTTGAACATGTAGTAGTAGGCCGTGCCGTCCTCTGGATCGGCATACAGCGTGGTTTCAAGCCGCGCGGCGTCATACCGCGCGTACGAGACCACGCCCAGCTCGGCCAGCGCGTCCTTGATTTCCGCTTCGGTCGACGCGGTCTTGACGGTTGGTAGGCCCTTCAATTCCGTAAACTTCGTCTGTACGGCGGCGTCGTCCTCCGTCCTGCTGCCGAACACGCGGCTTATTTCGCTGTCGAACACCACGATGGGCAATCCGCCGTTGGCGTAATCGACCAGCCTCCAAATGCCCGCCAGTGACAGTATGGACACCTTGTCGACGATGAGCGCCTTGTAAGCCGGTCCGTCCGGCGCGAGCCTCCCGCCTTCGACGACCGCGTTCGCGCCCGCAAGCGTGGCCTCGCTGACCAGGTTGTATGAGTACCCGGCGTCCAGCAGGTTCTGGAAGCGGTTGCCCGACTCGAAGTCATAGGTATGTTCCTTGTCGACCAGCGCGGCCAGGTCGATCAAGGCCGCGCCGTTCTGCAGGACGGCCTGTACGCGGGACATGTATCCAGTCTCAGCCGGGATATCATCCCAGTAAGCGTTGCGGTAGGTGTAGTCGGAGCCGAACGACGACGGACCGAACGGCAGCCAGCCCGGCCAGTCGGAGTTATACCCGTTGAACGTCTTGGCGTACGGCGTTCCATGCAGTATCGCGCGGTTAACGCCGTCGGAGTAATTCTGTCCCAGCTCGGTTATCACGTCGTCCATCCCGGCGTAGCCGATGGTCGGGCCGGTGATGGCCTCCATCGTCAGGAAGTCGCGCCCGGTGATGTTCACCGTGCCGGACTGGTAGCGGATGCCGTCGCCCTTGGCCATGTTGTCGGCCTCGGCCACGTCCGCG
>JAISWI010000026.1 GCA_031270865.1 Oscillospiraceae bacterium | reverse complement strand
TGCCCCACACCCCGCAAGGGGGTTTCACCCCCCTTGACCCCCTGACCAGCGTGACGCTGGACCCTCGTGGCCAGGGTGGGTTGTTCCTCCATGCCGCGCGTATTGTCACGCCGCGCCTTTGGCGTTCACTATCCGGAGCGTCTCATCGGCAGCCTTCGGATCGTTAACGCCGATGGACATATACAAACCCTTCGCGCTGATATGGTTCAGCAGCCGCTCGACGCCATTCGGGTTCACGCCCAGCAGGACGATACCCTTGCCCGCCCGCTGTATCCTATCGTACAGGTCGAACCATACCGGGTCGGTCAGTTCCGGTTTGCCGTCGCCGCTCGTCCACTGGATCGCGCTCAAGCGCGGCAGACCGAGCAGCAGGTCCAGATGCGGGATCTCGCCCGGTCCGTCCAAATGGTAAATGGAGCGGTCCATGAACTCCGTCTGCCGCCTCAAGTCGGGCAGTATGAACTCCCCGAACATCGCTGGGGAGATCATTGCCGAGAAGTCGCACTGCAGCGGGTAATACGGCTTCTCTGAGTAGATGGGCATCCATGACGTAACGGCCCCTTGCGCCGCCATCAGCCGCCGCGTCTCCTCCTCGAAGCATGCCTTCCACAGCGGCGCTATACGGCTGTCAACGTACGAGATCACCTCTTCGGGATGCTCGATCAGGTCGAAGAGCAGGTTCTGTGTGCCGCGCATCGCGGCCAGGATATCGTACGTGCCGCCGATATCCGTCAGCGATACCAGATACCTCCCGTCCGCGGCGGCCAGGTACTTTGAGATGAACTCATCCAGCAGCCGCGCCATGCTGGAATCGGGATTCCACGCCGGAACGGGCGGATTCTCCCAATCCTCTATGAAGAACGGCTCGTTCTCGAACCACACGGTATCCTTCGCCCACCTTGCCGATCCGCCTACGCACGCGGTCAGGCATCCTGGCCCGAAGTTGGTAAACACGCTGTGGAACGCGTCGGCCAGGTACCGTACGCGTCCTACGCCTTGCAGTTCCCGCCTAAGGCGGCCGTCGATGTCCGTCCATTTCTCTACGGGATCGGCGGGTTGGGGGATCGCTCCGCCCGTGTTCAGAGTCAGGTAGAGCGCGCACCGCTCATACGCGTCCGCCGACCAGAACGCGTCGTAGCGTTTGCGGGTTTCGCCGGCCAGGATCATACCATATGCCACCTCGATTCAAGCAGTCGATGAGCGCCAAAGAAGGAGGATCCATGTATCAGGGGAAGAAGGTTCGCCTGCGCGCGTACAGCCAGCAGGATGTGGATAACGCGCTGCGCCAGGTTAACGACTATGACTCGGTGAGGATGTCCGCGTCGGGGATAATACTGCCCGCCACGTACGACGACGAGGCGCGGTGGATCGGCCAGCAGACCGCCATGGGCCACGGCGAGTACCAGTTCGCGATCGAAACGCTCGAGGGGCGGTACGTCGGCGGCTGCGGTGTCCACAAGATTGACTGGAAGAACCGCGTCGGGCAGATAGGCATACTGATCGGCGACGCCCGGATGCGCGGTCACGGCTACGGCAGCGACGCAATCCGCGCGCTGTGCCGCGTCGGTTTCGGCGAGATGAACCTGAACAAGCTCTCGCTGACCGTGATGTCCGAGAACGAGGCGGCGATCCGGTGCTACGGCGCGTGCGGCTTCACGATAGAGGGCATGCTCCGCCAGGAGGTTTGGCGCGAGGACGCGTACCACGACCTCGCGGCGATGGGCCTGCTGCGGGACGAGTGGCGCGGCGGGCGCGAACGTTAAATACCTAAAATCCTACGGGAACCTGTTCACGCTGGGCATGAACAGCCGCCTATACCGGTCCAGCGCGAATCGGTCCGTCATTCCGGCGAGGTAGTCCACAGTGGAACGCTCCGCCGTCTCATACAACGCGCGGGCGTGGAACTCGGCGGGCAGCAATCCCGGCTCCGCGGTGAAGCGGCGGTATAACGATTCCATCAGGCCGTCTATCTTGGCCTCCTCGCGCGTCGCCCACTCAGCGCGGTACACCCGCTCGAACAGGAACGACCGCAGCGCGTCGCTGGCCTCCTGTATCTCCGGCGACATGCGCAGCGCGGGCTGGTCGTCGCTCTCATGGACGACATCGCCCACCATCCGCGCGATGCGCTCGCCGTGCGACACGCCCAGCGCTTCGACCAACCCGCGCGGCAGGTCGGACTGTTTCAGCAGCCCGGCCCGGATGGAATCGTCTATGTCGTGGTTGACGTAGGCGATGCGGTCCGCGAACCTCACGCACCAGCCCTCCAGCGTTTGCGGCAGGCATTCGCCAGAGTGACATAGTATGCCGCCGCGCGTCTCGCGCGTCAGGTTCAGTCCGGCGCCGTCCCGCTCCAGCAATTCTACCGCGCGAAGGCTCTGCTCGTTGTGCCTGAACCCCGGCGGGTACACGCGGTCCAGCGTGCGCTCACCCATATGCCCGAACGGGGTGTGCCCCAGGTCGTGGCCGTAGGCGATGGCCTCGGTCAGGTCCTCGTTGAGCCTTAACGCCCGGGCGATCACGCGGGCGACCTGCGCGACCTCCAGCGTGTGCGTCAGGCGCGTGCGGTAGTGGTCCCCTTGCGGGATCACGATCATCTGGGTCTTGTCCTTCAGCCGCCGGAAGGATTTGGAGTGCAGTATCCTGTCGCGGTCGCGCTGGAACTCGGTGCGCATATCGTCCGGGGATATGGGCATGTCGCGTCCCGCCGAAGCCTCGCTTAGCGCCGCGCGTGGGGACAGCCGGGCGCGTTCCTCCAGTTCCAGCCGGGCCTTGACGGTCATAGCGGTCACTTTACCGGCTTGAGATATTCCTGGCCCATGCGCCGCGCCAGCGCGCCCGGCAGTTTCACGCTGCCATCCTCCTGTTGGAAGTTCTCCAGAATCGCGGGGAACACGCGGCTGGTCGCCAGTCCGGAGCCGTTGAGTATGTGGACATACTCATTCTTCCCGGTATCCTTGCGCTTGACGCGGATGTTGCCGCGCCGGGCCTGGTACGC
Organism: Oscillospiraceae bacterium; assembly: GCA_031270865.1. GTDB lineage: Bacteria > Bacillota > Clostridia > Christensenellales > Aristaeellaceae > BNUH01. Next base: position 25,782 of record JAISWI010000026.1, on the reverse strand, counting down.
GTTCGCGTTGGATACGCTGCTGACCTCCTTGTATATCCCCATCGACGGAAGCCAAACCTCTATATCGAAAGTCCGCGCCATCGACGCGGAGCAGTCCCCCGCCGCCAGCTTCACTATCTGGTGGGGCAGTCCCAGCCCCTCGACGAGCGCGGCGGCCTTACGGGTCAGCAGCTCAAACGCCGATGCCGAGTCCTCCGGCAGCGTGACCATGACCATCTCCACCTTGTTGAACTGGTTGCCACGGATCATGCCGCGCTCCTCCGCGCGGTACGACCCGGCCTCCTTGCGGTAGCACGGCGTGTACCCGAAGTACTTCTTGGGCAGCTCGTCCTCGCGCAGTATCTCGTCGCGGTGAAGGTTGACCAGCGCGGTCTCCGCCGTGGGCAACATGAAGTGTCCGCCGTCCAGCAGCATGAACACATCGTCCTTGAACTTGGGGAACTGCCCCGCCGCGAACCCGCTCCGCTCGCCCAGTATGTGCGGGGGCAGTATGAAGGTGAACCCGTCCTTCAGGTGCTCGTCGATGAAATAGTTGAGCAGCGCCCACTCCAGCCTCGCGCCGTCGCCGGTATACAGCCACTTGCCGCTGCCACCCAGCTTCACGCCGCGCTGGTAGTCGACCAGCCCCAGCGACTCGGCCAGATCTACATGGTTCCTCATCGGGAAACCAAACCGCGGAACCTCGCCCCACGCGCTCAGGGTTTCGTTGTTCTCCTTGCCTCCGGGGGATAGGTCGGGGTCGGGCAGGTTGGGCAGCGCGAACAGGAACTCGTCGGACTTGGCCGCCAGCGCGTCGATACGCGCGTCAATCGCCTTGACAGCCTCGCCGATGGCCTTGACCTCCTCGAATATGGGCGCGACGTCCTCCCCGGCCTTCCTGCGCCTGGGCACCTCGGCGGAGAGGGTGTTGCGCCGCGCCTTCAGCTGGTCGGCCTCGCCCATCGCGGCGCGGCGCTCGGCATCCAGGGCCAGCCACCCGGCGAAGTCAACGGTACAGCCCTTCTTCCCAAGCGCCGCCGCCACTGCCTCCGGTTCCCTGCGTATTTGGTTTATGTCAAGCATTTCCCAAACCTCCCTTGAATACCAAAGAGGGTATCACACAGGGTTACTATATGTCAATGACGCGATAAATAATCAATCAGGTCGGACGCCAGCGCGGACCGCTCGCCCAGCGCGGCGGCGGCCCGCGAACCCGCCTGGCCGTGCAGGAACGCGCCCACCCTCGCCGCGTCGTACGGCGGCAAGCCTTGCGCCAGCATCGCGGCTATCACGCCCGTGAGCGCGTCGCCCATGCCGCCCTTGGCCATCGCTGGCGAACCGTTGACGTTCAGCGCGATAGCCTCGCCGTCGGTGACGACGGTGGTCGAGCCTTTGAGCAACGTCACCGCTCCCGTACGCTGGCGCAGCAGCCGCGCCGCCTTGACGGGATCGGCGGCAATCTCCGGCACGGACATGCCCAGCAGCCGCGCCGCCTCGCCCGGATGAGGCGTGACGACGGTATTCGCTGGCGGACACAGGCCTGAATCCGCCAGCGCGTTCAGCGCGTCAGCGTCCCACACCTGCGGGATATCAGCGGTGAGCAGCGGCTCCAGCAGCGGTAGCGCCCCGCGTCCCAGCCCAGGCCCGACGGCGGCGCAGGTCCTGTTCCCCAGCGCGGAGCGGACGTCGTCGGGCGTCTCGATGGCGAGCGCGGTAGCCTCCGGTATAAGGGTCTGCGCGATCGGCAGGACACTCGACGGACACGCCACCGTGACCAGCCCAGCCCCGGAACACAGCGCGGCCTTGGCGCAGATCGCGGCGGCTCCCGCCATGCCCGCGCTCCCGGCGAGCACCAGTATGTTCCCATAATTACCTTTATGGGAATCGGCCTTGCGCGGCGGCAGGAACGCGCCGACGTCGCTGTCCTCCAGCAGCGTCGGGTCCGTCGGGTTAACGCCGTACGGCGGCGGTATCCCTATTGGCGCGATGGTCAGCCGCCCCGTATACTCCCGCCCAGGGTAGAGGTAATGCCCCGGTTTCGGTCGATGGAACGTAACGGTATGATCCGCGCGAACCGCCGCGCCTAGTAAGCGTCCCGTCTCGCCGTCTATGCCGGAGGCGATATCCACAGCCAACACGCTCGCTCCGCAGCCGTTAACCCGACCAACCGCGTCAGCGTAAACGCCCGCCACCGGACGCGCCAGCCCAATCCCGAACAGCGCGTCAACCACGCAATCGACGCGCGGCAGTTCCGGCAAACTGTCCCCAACCCGCCTGATAGGTACGCCGACGCCCGCCAGCATAGCCGACTGCTGCCGGATTACCCCGGACGCGCCGCCGCCGAACTGCCACACAACAGCATCCCCGCCCCGGGACGCGAACAGCCGCGCCGCCGCCAAACCATCTCCGCCGTTGCTGCCCGGCCCGCACATGAACAACACGCGCCGGTACCCGGCCAGCGCGTCCGCGACCACCATCGCGGCGTGTTCCATCAACAACAGCGCGGGCGCGCCCGTCTCCTTCATGAACCGCTGTTCAAGGGCGAGCATGTCCGCTGGAGCGATCGCGCGTATCATCGGTCAAGCCTCCAGTATGACGACTGCGGCGGCGTAATCCCCCTGGTGGGTGATGGACAGGTGAACGCGCGTTACGCCCAGCGCGTGGGCGCGTCTGGCCGCCTCGCCGTGGAACACGAGCGAGGGCGCGCCGCTCGGCGCGCGCAGCGTCTCAATGTCGGTCAGCGGTATATCGCCTATCCCGGCGGCGAACGCCTTCAGCGCGGATTCCTTCGCGGCGAATATCCCCGCCGCCGACTGCGCGGCCGCCACCCCGCGCGAGGCGGTATACTCGCGCTCCCCCGCCGTGAAGCACCGCTCCGTGAACCGCCCGCGCCGCCCGTCATCCCCAAACGCCCCGATCGGCGCGAGGTCTATCCCCAACCCCACTACCATCCTATCACGACTCTATGAAATCGAAATCCATCCAGATGGACCATTCCGATCCGCTGAAGTTGATCCTGACCTTCGCGCGGCGGCGGCGCTTGTTGACGTCTATGATGGTCCCGGCGTGATCCTTGAGCGGGCCTTGGACTATGCGCGTCTGGTCGCCCACCCTGATGGCCGTGGACATCCCGATGGTCCCGTCGTATTTGAGCAGCCACCGCGCGAGGCGCTCGTCCTCCTCGGACAGCGCGTAACCGCCCCCGGCGTACTGCAGCACCCTCAGCGTGCCGTCCAGGTTGGAAAACCTGCCGGAATCCATCGGTTCGGCGGAAAATAGGAATATATATCCTGGCATCAGCGAGTAAACGATATTCTTGTAGTCGCTGCCCTTCCACAGCCGCTTGATCAGGATCGGGTTGATCGCCTTGCACGGGAAGAACTTGGGCGCCTCGGACGCGACGTACCGCTGCTTCCACGCCACGCAGTGGAGGCAGTACACATACTCGTGGCCAGGCTCTATGTGGTACTTTACATCCAGCGAGGTCAGCTCGTCCAGGTCCAGCGAATCGAACGGATCGTACAGCTCCAGCATGTCTTGGGCGGTTTGCTTGGGCAGCGGCTCCGCTGGCCCGTCCGGTAAATCGTGGCTTAGCAGATCCAGCTTTAACGCCTGCCGCATATGTCCTCCGTGAGCGCGAACATGTCCAGCGTCATATCCGCGCGAATTGATGAATGGACGATAACGGCAGGCGGTTATAGAGCTAAAACCATTCCCGCCTGCCCATGCTTTTATTCTACCAAATAAGGCAGCATTTGTCAACGGACAATATCATCCGCTGCGGAATCATGTCGATTCCATATTCTGGGGTTAGCGCGTTTGCCTGGCAATAAACCAGTCCGCGAAGCGCTTCAGCCCTACAGCGACTGGCGTATCCGGCCTGAAGTCGAAGTCGCGCTCCAATTCCGACACGTCGGCGTATGTCTGGTACACGTCGCCCGGCTGCATGGGCAGGTATTCGCGCCTGGCCTTTAGGCCCAGCGCGTCCTCCAGCGCGGCGATGAAGTCCGTCAGGCGCTCGGGGCTGTGGTTGCCGATGTTGTAGACCTTGGCCGGCGGGTCGCTCGCGGGCGGGTTATCCAGCATCCGCGCGACGCATCCCACAACGTCGTCGACGTACGTGAAGTCGCGGTACATGTCCCCGCCGTTAAACACCTGGATCGTCTCGCCGCGCGTGATCTTCTCCGCGAACGAGAAGTAAGCCATGTCCGGCCTGCCGTACGGCCCGTAGACCGTGAAGAACCGCAGCCCGGTAACGGGCAATCGGTACAGGCGGCTGTATGTGTACGCCATAAGCTCGTTGCTCTTCTTGGTCGCGGCGTACAACGAAACGGGCGTTGACACATCGTCCGTCACCGAGAATGGAACCTTCGCCTGGTTCCCATACACGGACGAGCTGGACGCGTAGAGCAGATGCTCGACGGGCGAGCCGGACTCACCGGCCCTCCGCGCGGCCTCCAGTATGTTGAAGAAGCCCACGATGTTGCTGTCGATGTACGCGCGGGGATGAGTGATCGAGTACCTCACCCCCGCCTGCGCCCCCAGGTGGACGACTACGCGCGGCTTGAACGCGTCGAACACGCCACGGACCGCTCCCTCATCCGCGAGATCGCCCTTTACGAATGTAAAGCGCCCGTACGCGTTCAGAATGTCCAGCCGCTCATGTTTGAGCGACACGTCGTAATAGTCGTTGATGTTGTCAAACCCAACGATCCGCGCCCCGGCATCCAGCAGCAGCCTGCTCAAATGGAACCCGACAAACCCCGCCGCGCCCGTAACCAGCACAACCTTGGCGTTGTCGCGCTCCACATATTTATTAATTCCGGGATAATCTTCCTTCGCGGCGTTGTAGCTGGCGACGTCGCCGATGTCGTAACGCTTGCCCGGCATCTCCATCGCGTATACCGGCGACCGCGCGGCCAGCCACGCTATGAAACTGCCAGGCGCGTCCGCTCCGCCGCCCTCATTGAGCGACCGCGCGACGAGCGGCAGGTCCGCTTTCTTATATATATAGAACGCCGGGGCGCACCAGTTGGAGAACGGCTCGCTCGGCTTCTCGGCCATGCGGGTTATCCTGTCGCCGCCGTCGACGGACAGCACGCCCGCCTTGCGCAGTATGGCCGCGTCCCGCTCGGCGTAGCGCATTACGCATGTCGCGCCCTTCTGACGGAAGTACGCTATGAACCGCTTGAGCGGGAAGTCCAGCAGGTTGTCGCCCGCCGCTACTAGCAGGTCGTCGTCCAGCCCCAGCCTTTCGATAGCCAGCAGCGCGTCGCGCACCGCTCCAAGGCGCGTCTCGTTGGACGACGTGCCGTCGTTGAGCACGGTGATCGGCGCGGCGGAAGCCTTGCCCCGCGCCCATTCCTCGAACATGGGGGCGTAGCGGCTGTTCGTGACGACCACATGCCGCGAGACCTCGCCCGCCGCGTCCATGTCGTCTATCAGCCAGTCCAGTATGGCCTTGCCCCTTACCTCCAGCAGCGGCTTGGGGAAGTTCTCGGTGAGCGGGTACAACCGCGTGGCGTAGCCCGCGGCAAGTATGACGCTTATCATGGCTATCCGATCCCTCATTCCACTTTTGTCCAGCGGCGTTACGCCAGGCTCTTTATGAATCCTTCTATGCGATCCATGCCCCGCTCTATGTCTTCCAGCGAGCACGCGTACGACAGGCGGCAGGTGTCCGGGGACTCGAACGCCTCGCCCGGCACTACCGCTACATGCGCGTGCTCCAGCAACAGGGCGCTGAGCGTCATAGCGTCCGATATCACGCTGCCCTCGTACGACTTGCCCACCAACGCGCGGGTGTTGATCATCAGGTAGAACGCGCCGTTAGGTGTCGCGCACGACAGCTGCGGTATCGCTCGGACACGCTCTAACATGCGCGTCCTGCGGTAATCGAAGGCCTGGCGCATCCGTTCTATGTTCCCCTCGCCGCGCTCCAGCGCCTCGACGCTCGCGTATTGGGCGATGCTGTTCGGGTTGCTGGTGGCGTGGCTCTGGTAGGCGCCCATCAGCTTGATGATGGAGGCGGGGCCTGCCGCGTAGCCTATGCGCCAGCCGGTCATCGCGTAGGACTTGGACACGCCGTTGACCACGATACACTGCGCCTTGACCGCGTCGCTGAACGACGCGATGGAATAATGCCTCGCGCCGTCGTAGACCAGCTTCTCGTAGATCTCGTCGGCGATTATATAAAAATGTTTCGATACCGCGAGGTCCGCCAGCTCGCGCAGCTCCTCCAGCGGCGCGACCGCCCCTGTCGGGTTATGGGGCGTATTCAGTATAAACGCCTTCGTGCGCCGGGTGACCGCCGCGGCTACGCGACGCGTCGGCAGGCTGTACCTGTCGCGCTCGTCCATGGGCACGTAGACGGGCTTGCCACCCGCCATGCGGACCATCTCGGGATAGCTGACCCAGCAGGGCGTGGGCATGATGATCTCGTCGCCCGGGTTGACGATCGCCAGCAGAGCGCCCAGCAGCGCCTGCTTCGCGCCGTTGCTGATGATGATCTGCTCCGGCGAGTAGGCCAGGCCGTTGTCGCGGGCGAGCTTGGCGCAGACGGCCTGCTTAAGCTCGGGGATGCCCGTGGCCGGGGTGTAGCGCGTGTGTCCGGCCGCGATCGCGGAACGCGCCGCGTCGCATATGGCTTCGGGCGTTGGGAAGTCCGGCTCGCCCGCGCCGAAACCGATCGTATCTATCCCCGAGGCCTTCATAGCCTTCGCCTTGGTATCTATCGCCAGGGTTACGGACGGCGCTATCTGCTGGCAGACAGCGGACAGAGTCAGCGGCATGGCAGGTATCCTCCTCGATGTTGCCTGATTCACAAACCTATAACCGATTCGACGGCTTTAGACTTGATTCCTGCCAGAACCGCGAGGAAATTTCAACAAATCCGTCCATCATTTGCTAAAAATGAATTATCATGCACCTCCTCATTCAAATCGGCATGTTCAGCGCATAGCCTTTACCGCGTATAAAATCCACAGGTGAGCCGGGTATACAAGGTATAGCCACTTCCCTCCTCCCCATGTCCCCCGGCGCCGGCGCGTGGGTATGAGTATCAGCGGCAGCGCGAGGACGGCCAGCGACTGCATCCTCACCTGCGATCCCAGCAGTCGCCCGACCACCATGCTGGCGCCGCCCCAATACCTCAGCGCAGGATAGAACGGCGCGTTGTACGACGCGCCCAGCCCCCACGCGGCGCAGAACAGCGTGAACCCGACAGCAAGCAGCGCCGGGTTCCTGCGCAGCGCGTACATCACCAGGATACACGCCACGCCCCGGAACCCGTAATCCATCCGGAAGAAGCAGCTGGCGGCCAGCGCGAGCGCGGGCGCCTCGAAATGCCCGCGCTGTATGCCCGCAATGCCTATCAATCCCAGCAGCAGCGTCACGAATATGTTGAAATCCCACAACCCGTGGTTCAGCGCGACCATGAACGCGGGCTGCGAGATCACCGCAAGGCCCAGCAGTCTCAGCGCGTACACGCCGATATTGCGCGTATAGTCCGCGCCGACGACCAGGCACCAGCAGAACAGCGGGAACGACACGCGCCCGATCATCCTCAGCCAATACTCGCGCGGAAAGAATATCGCGGCGGCGTGGTCGATGATCATCGTGACCATCGCGATCCACTTGAGCGTGTCGGTGTTCTCGTTGAGACCATACCACGGCCTGTCCGGGCGCGAGGCCATGGACTTTCGGAACGACCGCGCGGCCTTGCCCGGCATGGCGGACAGCCGCTCGACTATCGCGGCGGTCATAAGGGACTAAGCTTCTGCCCCTGGGGCGTGTCCTCAACCGCGTAGCCCATCGCCTTCAACTCGGCGCGGAGCCTGTCGGATTCCTGCCATTGCCTGGATTTGCGGGCGGCTGAACGCGCGTCAAGCAGCGCCTGTACAGCCGGTGGTATGCCGTCCTCCGCCGGCTTGGAGACCAAGCCCAGCACGCCGGACAGCGCGGCGAACACATCCAGCCAACGCCGTATGGTCCCGGCGGACGCGCCCGCGCCCAGATTAACGTTGACGATCCGCACCAGCTCGAACAGCGCGGCCAGCGCGTCGGCGGTGTTCATGTCGTCGTCCATCGCGGCGATGAACTGTTCACGCGCCGCGTCGATCTCCGTGAGCGCGTCGGCGTCGCCCGGACGCGCGTCGGCTGGGGCGTGATCCAGCAGGAACAGCGCCTGCGCCCGCGCCGCGTACAGCCTGGCCAGCGTGGACTGCGCCTGTTTCAGTTGATCCTGGCTGTAGTTGAGCGGGCTGCGGTACTGCGCGGACAGCAGGAACAGCCGCACGGCCTCGGGATCCGTTTCCTTCAAAATGTCATGCGCCAGCAGGAAGTTGCCCAGCGACTTTGACATCTTTTGGTTGTCGATGTTGAGCATGCCGTTGTGCATCCAGTACCGCGCGAACGGCTTGCCCGTGGCGGCCTCGGACTGCGCCAGCTCGTTCTCGTGGTGCGGGAATATCAAGTCTTGTCCGCCGCCGTGTATGTCGAACGTCTCGCCCAGGTACTTCATGGACATGGCCGAGCACTCGATATGCCAGCCGGGGCGGCCCAATCCCCATGGGCTATCCCACGCGGGCTCGCCGGGCTTTTGGGATTTCCACAGCGCGAAGTCCATCGGATCGCGCTTGCGCTCGTCGATATCGACCCTCGCGCCGGACTCCAGGTCATCCATGTTCTGGCCGCACAAGCATCCGTAAGACGGGAACGATCGCGTGTCGAAGTAAACGTCCCCATCGACCGCGTACGCGTGGCCGCCGTCGATCAGCTTGCCGACCAGCGCGATGATCTCCGGGATGTGCTCCGTCGCGCGGGGGCTGATCGTCGCGGGGCGCACGCCCAGCCTCGCGGCGTCCTCGTTATACGCGGCGATGAAGCGCTCGGCAACGTCGGCGATGGTCACGCCGTCCTCGTTCGCGCGGCGGATCATCTTGTCGTCCACGTCCGTGAAGTTCTGCGCGAACGTCACCTCATACCCCCGGAACTCCAGGTAGCGGCGCAGCGTGTCGAAGGTGATGAACGCCCGCGCGTTGCCTATGTGGAAATAATTATAGACGGTCGGGCCGCAGGCGTACACGCGGACCTGTCCGGGATTAAGCGGGACGAACTCTTCTTTAACGCGCGAGCGCGTGTTGAATATCTTCAAGGTGCCGCCTCCTATATCTCGTAAGAATCCCCCGGGTCGACGGGGCGCGGCGGGTCGTCCAGGCCGAACAGGTCGCAGCCGATCTCTTTGGCGCGTTGGCGCAGCCGTTCCTCCAGCATGTCGATGCGCCTGAGCAGCAGGGTCATGCGTTCCTGGACGGGGTCGGGCAGGTTGACCTGGTCCAGGTCGACCTCTACGCGGGCGTGTTTCTTGCGCACTACGCGGCCCGGGTTGCCTACGACGGTGCAGTCCGGCGGCACCTCGCGCAGGACTATCGCGCCCGCGCCGATCTTGCTGTTGTCGCCCACCTTGAAGGGGCCGAGCACCTTCGCGCCCGCGCCGATCGTAACGTTGTTGCCGATGGTGGGGTGGCGCTTGCCGGTATCCTTGCCCGTGCCGCCCAGCGTGACATCCTGGTAGAGCGTCACGTCGTCGCCGATCTCGGCGGTCTCGCCGATAATAACGCCCATGCCGTGGTCGATGAAGCACCGCCGCCCGATGGTCGCTCCGGGGTGGATCTCGATGCCGGTCTTGTGGCGGGTACGCTGGCTCAGCCACCGCGCGAGCGTGGGGTGTTTCGGGTTGAGCCGATGCGCCAGGCGGTGCCACTGGAGCGCGCGCGCGCTGGGATAACACAGCAACACCTGACAGAACCCGCGCGCGGCGGGATCCCGGTCAAGTATCGCGTGTACGTCCTCGCGCAGCCGTTCGAATGGCATCGTCATTGGCCTCCCCTTTCATAATCAAGGTCACGCCACCAGCAACAAGAGGCGCTACGCGTACCCCACCGCAGCGGCAGAGGGCGCCTCCGCCGATCTCACATAAAATAAACACCGCCAAGGGTATCGCGGTCGATTCAAAGTATATGCGCGGCTCACCTTCCTGTCAAGGCATGGCCTGGCCGCTTTTTCGCGGATTATAGCCGCCCGACCTGAAAACGCGGCGCCTTCGCGAATCTGTCCGCGTTTTCAAGTTGGGCGGCTATATCCGCATCCACCCGCGCAATCGCATCCACCCGCGCAATCGCACCCACCCGCGCAAACACAACCACCCGCGCAAACGTAGCCCGCGCCGCCGCAAGGGTCCGCGCACGGACAGCATACCGTCGGCCCAACCCCGCACAGCGCGGTCAACGCGCAGTTAAGGTTGTTCGAGTTCGCCTGCCCCACGCGCATCGCAGCGTCCACCAGCCCGCTCAACCGCCTGACTATCTCGGATGGCTGGCTGGCTATATCATAACAGTCATACACCGCCGCGCCACGCGCGATTACGCCGCTGACCGCCCTGTCGCTCATCGCGATCGAGGATACGCGTTCCTCAAGCCTCCCTCTATCCATCGGGCACCGTTCCCCGTCGGGCGTTCCGGCGCACAGTGCGTTAACGCACAGGCACAGCTTGCCGGACAGCACATCCCCAACGTCCGCCGCCGCGTTGGTCAGCCCGTTCACAGCGTCGAGCATCCTTATTATTTCATCATTGCCAACGTCCATGAACGCGCAGCCGCGCCCGGCTGCGTGGCACACCGCGCCAAGCGCCGCCGCGCCCGAATCAATCACCGCGCTGACAGCCGCGTCGCCCTCGTCTACGCTTCCCATCACCCTGTCGACCGCGTCACGCGCCGCGCCGCACAGCCGCCCGCCAGCTTCCGAGCTCGTGATCCCGGCGCAGCAAGCCAGCGCGTCCGCCGACACGCTCAGCTTGCATGCCAGCAGCGCCTCGAACGCCGATATGGACCGCGCCAGCCCGCCGACACTGTCGATCAGGTCCAGCAGATCCTCATAATCGCGGCATCGGCAGCCATCCTCGAACTTGTCGGCCAGGTACCGCACGCTCTCCGCGCCGGATTCCAGCAACGCGCCGCACGCCCTCTCGCCATCCGCGACCGAACCGATCAGCCCGGCCAGCGCGTCGCGCGCATCGGGCGGACCCGCGCCCTCGTCCCGCGCGGCCGGGGGATAAAGGGCGCCGCCCTCATCGATACGATCGTCCACGCCGCCCACCCCTTAACCAATCCGATTCTATATCAGGGTATGGCGGCGGAAAGCGCGCGTGTGTTTCCGGCATGGCCGGAAATGTTAAACCGATAATGGTAAACCCGCGTCAGCCGGGATTGTCCGCCTTAGCCGCGCAGTGCCCGGCGCGGGCCATCCCCAGATCCTGCGCGGCGCGGAGCGTCCGCGAGACCGTCTTGAACACGATCAGCGCGGGCAGCGACAGCACGATCCCCCAAAGCCCGAACATCAGGTTCCCCAGCAGCAGCGCGATCAGCACCGTCACCGGATGGATGCCCGTCTGCTCGCCGATCACGTTCGGGGTGATGAGGTTCGCCTCGGCCTGATTCACCGCCAGCACTATCACCAGCGACCACACCATCCGCGTCAGGCCTATCGCCGGGCCGAACAGCAGTATCGGTATGATCCCCAGCAGCGGCCCGAAGTACGGCACCAGGTCGGTCAGGCCCAGCCATACCCCCAGCGCCAACCACGAGGGAACGCCCACTATCAGCAGCCCCACCGCCGACAACGCGCCCACGGACAGCGACACCAGCGCGTGGCCGCGAACATATACCATAAGCGCCCGGCGCGTCTCGGACGCTATCCATAGCGCCATGCGCCGATGCTTGATGGGTATGAGCATCGTCAGCCCGTAGCTGAAACGCTCACGGTCCCTCATGAAGTAAAACGCCAGCATCGGCGCGATCAGCCACTGCGCCAGCTGCCCCAGCACGCCGCCCGCGTAGCTAACCACCCCTTTGAGTATGACGGACAGGTCCAGCCCCATCAACGCGCCCGACAGGTCCGGCAGCGCGGGCAGCCCTACCGCGCCCAGCCACTGGTTAGCGCGGACCGACCACTCGCTCAGCCGCTCCAGTATCCCCGGCATGTGCTGGAAGAGCTGCTCGGTCTGGACGGTGATCGCGGGAACGACCAGCCCAACGAATATCAGCAGTCCCGCCATGAGTATCACCAGCGCGAGCGCGGCCGCGCCCCCCGGCTTCATCCGCGCCTCAAACCGCATGGCCAGCGGCAGCATCAGCAGCGCCAGCAGCGCGGCGCACAGCGTCAAAGCCAGCACGCTCACGATCGCCCGCCACCACAGCAGCAGCGCCGCCAACGCGCCAGCGCCCAGCAAGATCAGCCCGCGACGGCTCCAGCCCTGACGTACAGCCCGCATCCGCGCCACCCCATTACATACAAGACGGGCTGCCGTATCCTTGACGCGGCAGCCCCGGTAAGTCACCGTTCCCTGTCCCAATTACCCGATCCGGTTATGCGTCGCGCGCTTGATCTGGTCCGCGCCCCACGCCGCGGCCTTGCGCAGCTGATGTCCCTGGTTCGTCACCAGCAGCCCCGCGCCCACCGCGGCGCCTATCACGCCTCCCGTTACCAGCCCTATCTTCGTTGCGGCCTTCATGGTACAACCTCCTCCTTACTCCTGTTATGGCTCAACTGGAATATCCCGCCGCCGCCACGCGTCGCAGGGGACTATCACGTCGCCGCTTGACGGGTCGACCGAGAAATCATCCACCCAGCGCCGCCCGCGCAGCAGGTCGTCGATCGGCCCGAACGAGAGTTCCACCGCCTCGACTGAAAGCGCTTGTTCTTCTATCAGCGCGTCGGTGACCACGCCCAGCTTCAGCCCGCTGGTATCGCGGGCGCGGCGCAGCGCGAACCGCTTCACGCGGCGCGTCGCGCCTCCGTCGGCCAGCACCGCGTTTTCACCCAACAGGCGTATGGATTCCGCGGGCAGGTATCCCGCGCGGAGCTTCCCGGTCTGGAGGAACAGCCCGGCCAGACGATGGCCGCACGGGGACACGTTCACTCCGTCCACCACACCCAACCGGCTGCCCCCGCGCACAACGGGCAATCCTATCAACCTGTTCGCCCGGGTCATGGGCAACGCCTCGTTTCCTTATCCGGCGCTTTTACGGGATATACAACGCTTTCGCTGTTAGTCTGTCCGCGCGGGCAAGCGTCATGCGCCAAGCGGGGCGTTGGGTTTAATTGGTATGGGAACGCGTGGCTTCCATGTACTGGAAAAATTCCGCGGGGACAGGCGATTCCAGCGACAGCGGCTCGCCCGTCACCGGATGCGCCAATCCCAGCCGCCACGCGTGCAGCATCAGGCGCGAGTCGCCTTTCCTATCGCAGGCAAGCCCGTATACCGGGTCGCCCAGCACGGGATGGCCGCGCCAGGCCATGTGTACGCGAATCTGGTGCGTACGCCCGGTTATTATCTCAACCTCCAGCAGCGACGACACGCCCGCGCCGTCCTGACGGCCCAGAGTGACTCGCTGCTTGAACAGCGTGAGCGCGTTCCTGCCGCCGTCGGTCACGGCCATCCTCTTTCGGTCGGTGGGATGGCGGCCCACCGGCGCGTCAATCCTGCCCTCATCCTCCCTGAACGCGCCGTGGACGACGGCCAAATACGTCTTGCGCACCCGGCGCGAGGCGATATCCTCCGCTAGCCTGGCGTGCGCCCGGTCGGACTTGGCCACCAGTATCAACCCGCTGGTATCCTTATCCAGCCGATGGACTATGCCCGGCCTCAACGCGCCGCCAATCCCCGACAAGCCCTCCAGCCGCGCCAGCAGCCCGTTGACCAGCGTGCCCGACGCGTGCCCGGCGGCGGGATGCGTCACCAACCCGGCGGGCTTATCCACGACGGCCATGTCGTTATCCTCATATATTATGGATAACTGCATAGGCTCTGGTTCCAGCGCGATGGGCGCCGGCGGCGGGAGCAGCAGCCGCGCGCGCTGACCGGGTTTTAGCATGAATCCGGTCTTTGTCATTTTTTCGCCTTCGACAAAAACCCTCCCCGCGCGTATCTGCGATTCGACAAACGAGCGCGAACGCGCGGACGCGGCGGCCAGCACCTTGTCCAGCCGGCCGGACGACCCGGCCTCGACATTGACCTCCACGAACGCCGGGGCAGTCATCGCCTCACCACCGGCTCATACGCCCCGCTTTCCCTGTGAAGCAGCGTCCACAGCGCGAACGCGCCAATCCCAACGCACAGGCACACGTCCGCAACGTTGAATATCGCGAACCGGAACAGCCTGATCTCGAACAGGTCGATCACGAAGCCGAACCTTATCCTGTCATACAGGTTGCCCAGCGCCCCGCCCAGCGTCAGCCAGCCAGCCGCCACGGGCAGCCATGGCGCGGCGCGTTTCCTCACCAACACGACCAGAAGCGCGGCGCACATGAATATTTGGACCATCGCCAGCAATTCCATCTTCCCGCTGAGCAGGCCGAAGGAAACCCCGTCGTTGGTGGCGTACCGCAGGTGGAATACCCCGGGCAGCCACGCCAGCTCCCCGCCGGGCATCGCGCGAAGCTCCGTATGCGCCCAGAGCTTGACCAGCCGGTCCGCCGCGAAAACCATCGCCGCTATCAGGAACATCCGCCTCACCCGCCCTCTCCGCCTATTATACCGCTACAGCTTGCGCTGCACCATGCGAACCACGTCCGCGAGGAAATTCCCGATGCCCGGCAGGTTCTCCACGGCCAGCCGCTGCAGCAGCGTGATCAGCACCGCGCCCAGTATCGAGAACCCCACCGCGATACCCAGCCCCCGGGCCATCCCGGATAGGAAGTTTGTCCAAAACATCCGCCGAATGTTTTGCGTGTATTGCACATACTCCGCAAGACCCAATGACTCCATCTGCTTGACGACGGCTTGCGCCCTCATCGCCGCGCTCTTCCTGATCGAACGCATCCGAATCACCCCTGATTCCATTATGAGCCGTTCGCGGCGTCATTATCAGGGGCGCTCCCGAATATGAATGCCCCAAACTGTTCCAATAACAGCGGGCGCCGCCCGCGCCCAATGGAGGCATAACGATGCGCTGGAAGGTATGCGTCTACGCGATAGCGAAGAACGAGATCAAGTTCATCGACCAATGGCACGAATCCATGAAGGAGGCCGACTGGATCGTCGTGCTGGATACCGGCTCGACCGACGGCACGGTTGAGCGGCTGCGCGAGCTGGGCTGCCGCGTATCGGTCAAGGAGATCAACCCGTGGCGGTTCGACGTCGCCCGGAACGAGTCAATGAAGCTGATACCCCCGGAAGCCGATATATGCGTGTGCACCGACTTCGACGAAGTCCTCCACAAGGGCTGGCGCGAGATCATCGAGAAGCACTGGACGCCCGACGCGGTCCAGGGCCGATACCGCTACACATGGAGCTTCAACCCCGACGGCACGGAGGGCACCGTATTCCTGTATGACAAGGCGCACGTCAACCACGACTTCGAGTGGGCGTACCCGGTCCACGAGATACTGCGCTACAAGGGCACAGCCAAGCATGTGTTCGCCGCGCTGCCCGGCATGCAGCTGGACCACCACCCGGACCCGGCCAAGAGCAGGGGATCATACCTGCCTCTGCTGGAGATGGCCGCCAACGAGAACCCCGAGAACGACAGGAACATCCACTACCTGGGCCGGGAATACATGTTCTACCGGCGCTGGCAGGATTGTATCGATACTCTGAAGAAACACCTCGCCCTGCCAAGTTCCACATGGCGCGAGGAGCGCTGCGCGTCGATGCGCTACATCGGCAGGTCGTTCGAGAACCTCGGCCAGCCAGCCAGCGCGATGGAATACTACTGGAAAGCGATCGGCGAGGCGCCGTTCCTGCGCGAGCCTTACACCGAGATGGCAAAGCTGCTCTACCGCCAGGAGGATTGGTACGGCGTGCTGTTCCTCGTGGATAAGATCCTTAAGATCCGCACGCGCACGGCCAGCTATATCTGCGAGGCGGAGGCGTGGGGGAGCCTGCCCTACGACATAGCGTCCATGGCGTTCTTCCACGTGGGGAACATCCCGATGGCGCTCAACATGGCCCGCGGAGCGCATGACCGCGCCCCCAGCGACGAGCGCGTCGTCAAGAACATCGAGCTGTTCGAGATGCTGATCAAGAAGCAGGACGAGATCAACGAGCGGATATCGGTCGCCGGCATCGCCCAGATGACCATCCCCGAGAAGCGCAACCCGGTATCGTACGACCTCGCGGCGTCCATGGCGGCCAACGAGCTGCTAAGCCAGGATCCCAAACGCGCCCTCATCAACATGGCGGCGGAGCTGGACGCCAGCCAGCCAGCGCGGATCGACCAGCCGCTTGCCCAGCCCGGGCCGCGCCGAAGGTTTACGCCAATGGGCGTGTCCGAGGCGGAGCTAATCAACCAGGCCCCGGCAGGCAGCCGCTGAACGGGTTTGCCGGGAGTCATACCACCTTGATCAGGACATAAGGGCAAGCGGCCGCGCAGTAACCGCACCTCACGCATAGCTCAGGAACCGCGCGGGCTTGCCCAGCCTCCATCACTATAGCCCCCTGACCGCAACGAGCCGCGCACCTGCCGCATCCGACACAGCCCTCCTCGATCATCAGCTCACGGGCAGCGGCGCTGGATATACGCGCCGCCTCTGGGTCCGGCGTTTGTCCGGCGAACATCGCGCAGTTGTAATCGATCTCGGCTTCGGAGGCCATGCCAACCGCTATCGCGTCCAGGAAGTCCAGCCCCAGCGCGTACCGGACAGCCTCGTCCCGACGCGCGATCAGGTGCCCGCCGCCCAGTATTTTCATGCCTATAACGAATAGTCCGGCTTCACGCGCGTCCATCAACGCGCGTTCCATGTCTAAGCGGGAACCGTCCGTTAAGCCAAGGCCGTCTACGTTGATAATAGCGCATACGACGTCCATGCCGAACCTGACCGCCGCCTTGACACCGGCTATGCGGTGGGTGGACAGCCCAACCGCGCCAAGATCACCGGACGCCTTCAACTCGCGGTAAGCGGTGAGGGCGTCCCAGTGGCCACGGACGGTATGCTCACTCTCCTGCTCGTGAAGGAGCATAGCGTCGATGTAACGGCGGCCTATGCCAACCCGCGCCTCGCGTATCGACTCCATTGCGCCAGCGCGGTCCCACGCGTAGGATTTGGTGATAACCGCAAGATCAGGACGCTTGCGAAGCGCGATGGAGATGGCGGGATAGTTGTTATAGTATTGCGCGGTGTCGAGCGTTGTAATGCCACGATCCGCCGCGTATAACAGCAATGCCGCGCCTTCATCCGGCGTGAGGGAACGCTGTAAGGGACTGACCGCCAGCGTCCCGAAACAAAGAAGCGGAACCTGCTGGCTCCGCGGGCGTAAGCGCGGTAAAGACGACGACAACCCGACCTACCGCCTGTCCAGCGCGTCCAGATAGAAGCGGGTTAGTTCCTCCAGTATCTCGTCACGCTCTAAGCGGCATATCAGCGAGCGAGCGCCGTTGAAACTGGTTATATAAGTAGGATCGCCCGAGATCAGGTATCCCACTATCTGGGTAACGGGATCGTAACCCTTAGCCTTTAAAGCGGCGTATACGCTCTCCAGTATGGCGGCCGCAGTGCTGCCACTCTCGCCTATAGCCCGAAACGGCAGAGTATTACCTTCACGATCACCGATCACACAACCACCTTACCCTTCCTGCGTACAGTATACGTCAATCACGGGACTTTACAACAGCTTCCTCCACTACCATAAGTATACCGTAACGCCACAAGGTTGTCAAGGGGGTATAATCAATTTCTTTTGCGGCCTGGAGGAACAACCCACCCTGGCCACGAGGGTCCAGCGTCACGCTGGTCAGGGGGTCATGGGGGGTGAAACCCCCTTGCGGGGTCTGGGGCAGCGCCCCAGCGCGCCAACGCGCCTAACTCCGCGTAAAGGGCGAAGCCCATAAGGTTTATTTATGCCCTGCGGGGCTAGGGTTTGTTGGTTACGGCCGGGGGACGCGGGGCTCCGCCCCGCACCCCGCAAGGGGGTTTCACCCCCCTTGACCCCCTGACCAGCGTGACGCTGGACCCTCGTGGCCAGGGTAGTTTGTTCCTCCATGTTGCTCTACCCTAGCGCCTTCACCTCCCGCGCCGTTAGTTCCCGCCACTCGCCGCGCCCCAACTCACCCAACTGGATCGGCCCGAACCGCACCCGCCTCAGCCCCGTCACCGGGAACCCGACAGCCTCGCACATTCGCCGCACCTGGCGGTTCCGGCCCTCATGGATGGTAATCAGCAGCGCGCTCCCCGACGGGCCTTGCCGGATTACTCTGACATCGGCAGGGGCGGTCACGCGCTCGCCGATATCCAGGCCGCCGCGCAGCCGCTCCAGCGCCTCCCGCGTGATATTGCCCGATACCCGCGTGAGGTACGCCTTGGATACCCCATGCCGGGGATGAAGCAGCCGCTCGGTCAACGCCCCGTCGTTCGTTAGCAGCAGCAGCCCCTCGCTGTCATAGTCCAGCCTGCCCACCGGATACAACCTTAGGGGGTAATCACGAAAACGGTCCATCACCGTCGCGCGGCCCATCGGGTCGCTGGAGGTGACAATCTCGCCCATCGGCTTGTTGTATGCTATGACCACCCGCTTGGTTTCCTGATGGACCGGACGCCCGTCGAGCGTGACCACGTCGCCAGCGCCCACCCTTGAGCCAAGCTCGTCCGCGACAACTCCGTTCACGCTTACCCGTCTCGCCGTGATCAGTGTCTCGCAATGTCTGCGTGACCCCACGCCGCACATCGCCAGATACTTCTGTAGCCGGACGCCAGCGGATTGCGTTGATTCATCCATATAACAATCCTCTATTATGTGAAAAATCTATAGAAAGACAGCGCGGCGTCGCGCAATTGGCTGGGCTTGCCTATCTGGTCGGGCAGCGCGGCCATCCGCAGCGTGTCCACGCCGCCGAACTTATACCCGCATTTTACCAGGAATTGGCATGCTCCGGGGTTATTGTCCTGCGTCTCGACCAATACGCCCGCCAATCCCTGCTGCCATGCCCAGCGTTCCGCGGCTTCCATCAGCCTCGCGCCAACCCCACGCCGACGCTCCGAGAGCGTTACGCGCACGTCGCACAGCCTTGCCAGCCTGAAAATATGCTTCTCGACAACAGCCTGTCCGACGAGTTTCCCGTCGTTCCACGCGAAATACGCCGCGCAGCCCGACGCGGCAGCCAGCGACTTCGCGTCGGGCCGCGAGTACACCGCGGCTGGCGGATTCATCCACACTGCCTTGCTCCCGGCGCGGAAGTCCAGCTCCAGGCCATTGCGCGTCAGGCGCAAGACCACCGTGTCGCCCGCGAGGTGCTTGTTCTCGATGGCGTCCAGTAACGCGCTGTCGTTGCGGGCCATGCGTTTAATCTCGGCGGGCATGCCATCCCCTCGCACTAATTATCCCAGCAGCAGCCACCTTTTGATGATCTCGCGGACCGCGCCGAGGTAGCTGCGCTCTTCGACAGCCGCCGTCGCGATGATCGGGCGTTCGGCGACCAGCGCGTCGTTCGCGTACATCCGGACAAACCCGACCGTGTCGCCCGCCGCTATCGGCGCGTCCAGCGCGTCCGGCAGGTCCAGGCGCACGTTGACCGACTCGTTGCGCGACAGCGGCGCGGTGAGATCGCCCTGTATCCGCAGCGGGACTGAGCTATCCATGCCGCCGCGCACCGCCAGCGGCCTGACCGCGTCGCCGTCGGCCAGCATCCGCGTCATCGTGTACTGGCTAAAGCAGATATCCATCAGCCGCTGGGCCTCGTCGAACCAGTCCGCGCAGTTAAGCGCCACGCCCAGTATCTCCATGTCCCCGCGCTTCGCGCCGAACACCAGGCACCGCCCCGCCGCGTTCGTGAAGCCCGTCTTGATCCCCGTAGCGCCTTGGTAATCCGACAGCAGCCGGTTCTTGTTCGTCAGCGCGCGGTCATAGTCATGGCCCATCCATGGGATCGTCGCACGCTGCGTGCTGACGATCTCGCGGAATGCCGGGACGCGCATCGCGGTTCTGGCGATCATTGCCAGGTCACGCGCCGTGGTGTAATGGTCCGCCGTGGGCAGCCCGTTTGGGCTGTTGAAGCGGGTGTCGTACGCGCCGATCTGCTCCGCCCGCTCGTTCATCAGCGTTAGGAACCCGTCCACCGACCCGCCGATATGCTCCGCTATCGCGACCGCCGCGTCGTTACCCGAGGCGAGCATCAGCCCAAGCAGCATCTCGCGCAGGGTCAGGCTCTCGCCGATCTGCAGGTAGATCGACGTGCCGGGTATGCCGTACGCGTTGCGCGAGGCGGTGACCATGTCGGACATGTCGCCCATCTCCAACGCTAACAGCGCGGTCATGACCTTCGTCGTCGAGGCCATCGGCAGCTTTTCGCCCGCGTTCCAGCTGAACAGCGTCCTGCCCGTGCCCATCTCCAGCACGTACGCGGCCTTCGCGGAACTGAGCGCGGCGGCGGGTGCCGCGTCCAACTCGCTGGCTGACGCTGCCCCAACGCCATTATACACCATCAACGCGCGTACGAAAAGGGCCGCGGCCAATAATCGCAAGGCGCGGCACCCGGTTCCAACCATTTTCTGTGGATTATTTACAGCCATGCGCCCCTCCCTGATACAATGGATATATACCGGTTAGTATCTTCGGACGAACGCAGTATATGCGGACGGGTTCGGCTATAAGACGTTTTTCAGTTGGTACTGCTTGGGCGTCATGCCGGTCACGCCCCGGAACTGGTGCGAGAAGGAGTAAACGTCCGAGTAGGCCAGGCGCTCCGCGACCGTGGCGATCTGCTCCCCGGCGGCCAGTTCCTGCTTCGCCCGCTCGACGCGGCGCAGTATGCGCCACTTGCCCGGCGTCTGTCCGAATACCGCCGTGAACCGCTTGCGGAATAGTCCGTACGGGATCCCGCATCGGTCCGCGACGCTGGGCAGCGTCACGCTGAACGGCTCGGACGCCAGCAGACGCGCCGCGCGGAGTATCGGCTCGTCCGGCATGCGGGCGATCCCGTTCGCGCGGTACAGCGAGCGGATTACGTCGCACAACGCGCCAACACGAGTTAGCGGACGCGAGGGGTCCAGCCTTTCCAGCGAATCCATGAACGCGGCTAACCGCTCCAGCATCAATACCCCGCGCGGCAGGCGCGAGACCGTCGGCGCGGAGCGCAGTTCGGGCATGGCTAACGCGGCCAGCGGGTAGAGGCGCGGGTCCGCGTCGATAAACCAGCGGCGTTGGGTCGGGCACGCGTCCAGCGTCAGCCTGCCTTGGCGGTCAGGTCGGCGCAGCAGCAGCGAGCCTCCGTCCAGCGGATGCGTCGCGTCCGCGCCGCTTGACGTTTGTTCAATATAAACCCCGCCGCCTGTTAGCGTCCATGTGACAGAGAACGCCCCGTACCGCGAGTCCGCGCGACGGACCGCCGCGCGGACGGAGGTAAACCCGCTGCGCAGTTCCATGCCCGTCGTCGCGGCGTACGTCCCCGCCATCGCGTCATACCGCGCCATCCATTCCCCGACCGTCGGATCGTCTTGAGCCGCCGCGCCGACGCGCGTACCGCTAGTATCGATTATACCACCGCCCATATTGCATGTGGTGATTATTATAGACAAATTTCGGCGCGGACGCTAACGTTTCGCCGTTTGTTACAGGGAAAAATTGGCACAGCGGGGTGTGAGGCAGAGCCTCACGTCCCCCGGTTGTCGGCCCCCAAGCCCAGCCACGTGGGGCGTTATTTACTTTTTGGGCTTCGCCCTTTATGGGGTGACGTGGGGTTTGCGCTGGATGGGAGCGCTGGGGCGCTGCCCCAGACCCCGCAAGGGGGTTTCACCCCCCTTGACCCCCTGACCAGCGTGACGCTGGACCCTCGTGGCCAGGGTGGGTTGTTCCTTCGTGGCCGCGCTTGCGCTTTGCTAATATGAGAACCGCCGCGACAGACAAGCGCGGCGGTTCCCTATTATCTCAACCCATGGACACGGGAGCGGCTTTGGTATGGCGGAGGAACTGTCGTCAAGCCTCGATGCGGCTCTTACCGGGACTTCAGGAAATAGCTGCTCATGTAACCGGTCTTGCCATTATAAGTAACCTTTGTCCACTCCACGCCACGCTCCAGCGCCGTGACCAGCACGTTCACCGGAACCTTTTGCACAACGGAGTAGTTAGTACCCGCGCCCCTGCGCAGGTTCACGTACGAGCCGCCGTTGGGATTATATACTCTTAGATAATTGGCGGTCGGCTCGCCGTACGCTACTGATACATACTTGGACATCACATACCCGTTCTGGCCACCGATGTTCACTCGGTACCACGACCCGATCGCCTCATATACGATCACGGGCGTGCCGGGGACATACTGGCCTAGTATCGCGGACGCGCGGCTGGGCGTGGCTCGCAGGTTCAACCTCGAGCCGTTCGTCTTTACGTACGCGTACGCGGAGCCGGGCTTTGGCGTTACCGGGACCGGCTTGGGCGCGGGTTTGCTGGCGGACAGATACTGCGCGTCCATGTACCCTACGCAGTAGTTGACCGACACCTTGTACCATGACCGCCCGCACTGCAGCACGGTGACTGCCGTGCCGTGGCGGTATGTCGCGATGACCGACGCGTCATAGCCTGGGGCGCTGCGCAGGTTCAGCCCACTGCCGTTCGGGGTATCCACGTATAGAACGCTGCCCCTGCCTATGTACGTCGCGGCCAGCCCGCCCGCCGCGGGGAGTAGCAGCGCGAGCGCCAGCGCCGCTGCCAGGACCCGGAACCACCTGGTTTTCGTCATGTTCATTGACCTCCTATACCTCCTCATTCAGCTCCGTTGCTATTATGTTAACATTTGTGATCCTTGTTCCAATTGTGTGAACCCGGGAAATCCTTCCGCGCAAACATTTCCTTGCGTTCCATGATTTCCATTAGTTCACACATTTTATTAGACGTGGAATTGAATGGTTGGTTCCTAGTAATACGCTGGTAATATTTGTTCATTAACGCGACAAATTCGGCGCGATTTCTTAAAAGAAAGCACAACCGTCTGCCTTGACTGGCCGGGAATTATATGTATAATATATATCTGGGAGTATGAGGGTTTAACCACACGCGCGGTGTCAGGTTGTACTTGGGAGGCAAAAATGCGCATCTACGACATGAAAACCAACCGTTTGACAAATCCACTTGGATTCACGCTGGACATACCTAGAGCGTCATGGAAGATCGACCAGGCCATTGGCTCGCGTCAGGGATGGGCACGTGTACGGGTCGCGGCTGACCCGGCCATGGAAACTATAATTTATGACGCCGGGGCCGACGCGAACCTGGACAGCCTGTGCTCGCCGCTGCCGATAACGCTCGCGCCGCGTACGCGGTACTATTGGGACGTTGAGGTGGAGGACGACCGGGGCGACAGGGCGCGTTCGGAGCCTGTGTGGTTCGAGACGGGCAAGGTTGACGAGCCTTGGGTGGCGAAGTGGATAACCGCCCCGGCCGGGAGCGTCGAGGGCAGCCTGACTATGGCCCGCGCGTTCGCCCCGGACAGGCCGGTTAAATCCGCGCGGATATACGCCACGGGCGTGGGCCTGTACGAGTTAGAGCTTAACGGTTCCAAGGTCGGCGACGAGTTCTACGCGCCGTTCTTCAACCAGTACGCCAAGTGGATACAGGCGCAGACTTACGACGTCACCGCCCAGGTAAGGCAAGGCTTGAATACGCTCAAGGCGTATCTGGGGAACGGATGGTACATGGGACGGTTCGGTTTTCGCGACGGGTATAGGCTGTGCGGCGATACTCAGGCGCTGAAGCTGGAACTGCATATATATTATGAAGACGGGACGCGCGAAATAATATCCACCCAGCCGGGCGAGTGGACGGCCTCAGACTCGCCGTTCAGCAATGACAGCATATACGACGGCGAGACGTACGACGCGACGTTCAAGCCCAGCGTAGACGCGCCAGCCGTGGAGTACGTCAGCGCGAAACTGGACGCCGCGATACTGATGGACCGCCTGTCGCCTCCGGTGCGCGCCGCGCGGCGGCTCAAGCCCGCGTCGGTATTCATGACTTCGGCGGGTGAGACCGTGCTCGACCTGGGGCAGGAGATCACCGGATACCTGGAGTTCAACGCGGCCATGCCGCGCGGGACTAAGGTGCAGATGAATTACTTCGAGCTGACGCAGGACGGCAGGGTATTCCGCGACAACCTGCGCACCGCGCTGCAGGAATACCATTATATATCGGATGGTTCGGGCGGAGCGGTCAGGCCGCGCTTCACGTTCTTCGGGTTCAGGTATGTCCAGCTGATCGGGTTCGTTGATCCGAGACCTGAGGATTTCACGGGCGTTGTGATACACAGCGAGCTGAAGCGGACCGCGTGGTTTGAGTCCAGCAGCCCGAAACTGAACAAGTTCGCCGAAAACGCGCTGTGGGGTCAGTTGGGCAACTTCCTGGACGTGCCCACCGACTGCCCGCAGCGTGACGAGCGCATGGGCTGGACAGGCGACGCGCAGGTCTTCGCGGGCACGGCATGCTACCAGACGGACGCCGCGGCGTTTTACGACAAATATATGTATGACATGCTCATGGAGCAGGAGATCCACGGCGGCGCGGTGCCGCATACGGTCCCGGCTGTGCCGTACATTGGCGGCGCGTCGTGCGGCTGGGCAGACGCCGGGACGGTCATACCATGGACAACGTACGAGTTCTACGGCGATAAGGCGCTGCTAGCCAAGCAATACGCGAATATGCAAGCGTGGGTGGAATGGCTCTACCGGCACGATGAGGAGACCGGCGGCAAGCGGCTGTGGCATGACGGGTTCCACTTCGGCGACTGGTTAGCCCCGGATACCAAGGACGGCAGCCCAATGGGTGGCACGGACGAATACTTCATAGCGTCGGCGTACTATTACTACTCGGTCTCGCTGGTGAGGAAGGCCGCGCTGGCGCTGGGAAAACACGAGGATATGTTCAAGTATGGGCAGCTATTGTCCGAGATTGGCAAGGCGATAAGGAATGAGTACTTCACGCCGGCGGGCGCGCTTGCGCAGACAACCCAGACAGGATATATCCTCAGCCTGTTCATGGAGTTCTCGCCCGCCAGCGCCCGCGATAAGCTGGCGGGGCTGCTAAGGCGCGAGTTCGAGAAGTCGAAAGGCAAGCTGCGCACAGGGTTCATAGGAACAGCGTACCTGTGCCGGGCGCTGAGCGCCTCGGGGCTTAACGATATCGCGTATTCGCTGCTGCTTAGCGAGGAGATGCCGGGTTGGCTGTATGAGGTCAACATGGGCGCGACCACGGTGTGGGAACGCTGGAACGCCATTCTACCCGACGGGCGTATATCCGATATAACCATGAACAGCCTGAACCATTACGCGTATGGCGCGGTGATGGAATGGGTGTTTCGCGATGTGTGCGGGTTAGCGCCATCGGAGGGAGGGGCAGGGTTCAGGAACGCGTTGTTAGCGCCTAAGCCGGACAGGAGGCTGCCAAGCGCGTCGCTGAGGCTGGAGTCGCCGATAGGATTGTACGTGTCGGATTGGACGATTGAGGGAAATGAGTTCAGGTGGACAGTTACGGTTCCGTTCGGGGGGAGGGGCGACGTGGTTTTCCCCGGCGCGGACGCCGGTGAGTTAGCGGCGGCATACCCGGACGCTGGTATCGTGAAACGGAATGACGGCTTGGCGTCGGCGGCGCTCAAGGCCGGGACGTACAGCTTCGTTTATGACGCTGGAAGGATTAACGGACCTGGCGGGCGATGAGCGTGGGATGTGCCGCTTACGCCTGGAGGAACAACCTACCCTGGCCACGAGGGTCCAGCGTCACGCTGGTCAGGGGGTCAAGGGGGGTGAAACCCCCTTGCGGGGTGCGGGGCG
>JAISWI010000004.1 GCA_031270865.1 Oscillospiraceae bacterium | reverse complement strand
TGGAGGGATTCCCGAGTTGGCCAAAGGGGGCAGACTGTAAATCTGCTGGCACCGCCTTCGAAGGTTCGAATCCTTCTCCCTCCACCATTTTTGCCTTTTATTGGGGTGTAGCCAAGCTGGTAAGGCAACGGACTCTGACTCCGTCATGCCTAGGTTCGAGTCCTAGCACCCCAGCTTGTTTTATTATTTTGTATGTGTCGTCGTTTGCGGTCGTGGCGGAATAGGCAGACGCGCTAGATTCAGGTTCTAGTGCTCGCAAGGGCGTGGAGGTTCAAGTCCTCTCGACCGCACTAAAAAATGGCTGGTTTACCAGCCATTTTTGCATTTAAAAGAGGGAGCAGCAAAAACGCAAGGATAAACTTCAACAAGATTATT
Source organism: Oscillospiraceae bacterium (assembly GCA_031270865.1). Classification (GTDB taxonomy): domain Bacteria; phylum Bacillota; class Clostridia; order Christensenellales; family Aristaeellaceae; genus BNUH01. The sequence goes on along the minus strand of JAISWI010000004.1, from coordinate 19,475 downwards.
GCTTCGCAAAGCCCTTATCCGGGCCGCCAAACCATCGCATACAGCCGGAACGTTAGGCAATATCCGGGTAGCGTTTGAAATTACCTCACAAAACGGCTTTTAAGCGTAACAAAAAGCCTGTTCTTGTTCTCCATTTTCAAAAAGCGCACAAAGCTGTGTTTATCATGCAAATTACGAACATAATTATAAATATAACGAATATCATTAAAAATTACTTGACAAACATAATCTATGGTACTATACTGTTTATGTCGTACAAAACAAACTTGGAAGGTGGTTTTCCACAATGGAAAAACAAACAGAAAAAATCAAGAGGTTCAGCAAGGTAGTCCATATCTTGCTGAAGGCAGCGTTCATCGCACTCATCGTTGTCGGTGCGTTACAAGCGTTCTCTTTACTTTGGTCTTTCTTAGACTTGAATACAGAAGTATTGACGATTGCAGGGGTTGAAGCAGAATACCCGCTGTTGTTCAAATTTGGAGAAACAAAAGTCCATTTACCTATGGCATGGGAAACGGGTTTTGACTTCTTGGGTGTTCGCTCGATTGCATCGGCTAATTTAAGCGGTCTACTTCTTACTATCTTTACAATCGGTGGGCTTGGGTTTGCAAAAGTGGTTTTCAAGCTGTTAAAGGAAAACGGCTCGCCATTTCGTGATGATGTAATCGGGTCGTTAAAAAAACTGTCAATCGCTCTGCTTCTCATAGGCGCGGTTTCGGGTTTGGTTCCTTTCGTTGCGGCTGGTGTGGTTTGGGTGCTTTGCTTGATTTTTGAATACGGGCGCATACTCCAAAACGAGAGCGATACGACATTGTGAGGTGATGAATGTGACTATTATTCTACGGCTTGACAGAATGATGGCTGACAGAAAAATATCACTTAACAAGCTTGCGGATAAAGTGGGTATTGCTACCGTGAACCTGTCAAATATCAAGACAGGCAAAATCAGCGCGATCCGCTTTTCTACTCTTGACGCAATATGTGATGTTTTAGATTGTCAGCCGGGAGATATTCTTGAATACAAACGAATGACGAATGATGATGAATAAAGCTGAACGTGAAAAAAGGCGGCGGGTATCGTTGGCGTCCCGCCGCTTTGCTGTTTATCGGTGAATATCCCACGTCCCGCGCCGTTGCCGTTCCTGCGCGTCCCCCATGAGAAAAGCATTGACGCGGGGCGCAAAAAAAGCTATAATACGACGCAGCGCGGCATAAACCGCGACGGCCGCCCGGCGCGCCCGCGCGGGCGCATGAACATGAAAACCCCGGCGCATCCTACAAGAATGGGAACTATCCGGACATGGCACGCCCGGTCCGGATGAAATAAACGCCAACGATTCGGAGTGATACGATGGCCAACCCCGGTAAGCCCAGGAACCCGCTGGACAAGGTCTGGAGCGGAAACCACGCGCCGCGAGGCGGCGGAATCAACAAACGCGCCCGCGGCATAATCATCCTGGCCGCGCTGCTGGCGGTGATGGCCGTGGTCGGGACGCTCGCGCTGACCGGCGCGAGGTTCGGCCCCGGCGGTCTGTACGTGCTGCATCCGTGGGGCGACGTGATCAACCTGGGGCTGGACCTGCGCGGCGGCGTGTATACCGTCTACCGTGGCGTCGACCCGGGCGACGGCACGTTCGACGCGCTGATGGACGGCACGGTCAACGTCCTGTCCAACCGCCTCACCGCGCAGGGGTATACCGAGGCCGCGGTGGTGCGGCAGGGTTCGGATAGGATACGCATAGAGATTCCGGCGATACAGGACCCCAGGGAGATACTGAACATCATCGGAACGCCGGCGGTACTCCAGTTCTTCGACCCGGACGGCGCCCTGATCATGGAGGGCAAGGACGTTAAGACCGCCCGCGCCGCGCTGGTGGATAATCAGGCGGTGGTCGCCTTCGAGCTTACCGACGAGGGCGCGGTCAAGTTCGCGGAGGCGACACAAAAGAACATAGGCCGGACGATATCCATCCAGCTGGACGGGCGCGTGATATCCGCGCCAACGGTCAACTCGGCGATAACGGGCGGCTCGGGCTATATAGAGGGCATGGCCGGGGCGCAGGAGGCTAACCAGCTGGCGCTGCTGATCCAGTCGGGGGCGCTGCCGCTGACGATAGAGCAGCTGGAGGTCTCGGCCATATCCGCCACGCTGGGCGTTGAGGCGTTAAGCCGCGCGGTGCTGGCCGGGGTGATCGCGCTTGTCATAATACTGCTGTTCATGGCCGCGGTCTACCGCCTGAGCGGAGTGGCCGCCGACATCGCGCTTATACTGTACCTGCTGGCGTTCTTCTTCATACTGGCCAACAGCATGGTTCAGCTGACTCTGGCCGGGGTGCTGGGCGTGGTGCTGGGCATAGGGATGGCCGTAGACGCGAACGTCGTTATATTCGAGCGGATTAAAGAGGAATTAAGGCGCGGCAGGCCGCTCGCGCTGGCCGCGCGGACGGGATTCTCCAACGCGATGTCCGCCGTGCTGGATTCCAACATCACCACGCTCATAGCGGCGTTCGTGCTGATGATATTCGGCACGGGCACCATCAAGGGATTCGCGAACACGCTGGCCATCAGCGTGGTACTGTCGATGCTCACGGCGGTGTTCGTCACGCGCGGGCTGTTGTACCTGCTGGTTCAGATCGTCGGCCCGGATAAGACGGGGCTGTTCGCCGCGCTGCCTTCCGAGGGAGCGAGGCGTACCGGCATACCCGCCTTCCTCCAGGATCACGCCCGGACATGCCTGGCCGTAATCGGCGCGGTCGTCGTGGCGGCGCTGGTCCTGTCCGTCGCGGGAGCGGGGCTTAACATCGGCATTGACTTCACGGGCGGCGTGCTGCTCAAATACGAGATGGGGCAGGAGTTTGACACGGCCGCGGTCGAGCGGGCGGTCCGGGACGCGGGGTACGACGAGGTCCCGCAGATCGCCAAGTCCGGCGACGACCAGACCCAGGCGCAGATACGCGTAAAGGACATAGACGGGTTCGACGAGTACCGCGCGAGGCTTGAGGACAACCTGCGCGTGGATTATCCGGGACTGGAATACCTCTCGGTCGACCGCATAGGCGCGGTGGCGGGGCGGCAGCTGGTCAACAACGCGATAGGCAGCGTGCTGCTGGCAGCCGCGCTGATGCTGGTGTATATCGCGATCCGGTTCGACCTGTTCTCCGGCATGGCGGCGGTGTTCGGGCTGCTGTGCGATATCGGGGTGATGACGGCGTTTATGGTGTTCTTGCGCTCGATCGTCCAGATCAACTCGACGTTCATCGCCGCGTGCCTGACGATCGTCGGCTACTCCATCAACAACACGATCATACTCTTTGACCGAATCAGAGAGAACCAGCGCAAGACCGACTCGCGCGGGACGTCGCGCATGGAGATGGTCACGCGCTCGGTCCACGAGACGATAGGCCGAACCACGAACACCACGCTGACCACGCTCGTCGCGATCGTCACGCTGTTCATACTGGGCGTGTCGGGAACGCGGGAGTTCGCGCTGCCGCTGATCATCGGCATATTCGCCGGGCTTTTCTCCTCGACCAAGGTCAACGGATACACATGGGCGTGGCTGGTCGAGCGCGGCAGGAACTGGCGATTCCTGAATAAAGGCGCGAAGACCGCCAGGAAGTCCCCGGGCCGGGCTTAACGCGATCAGGCCTTTCCGCTCAAAACGCGCGGAAAGGTCTTTTTGTATCCATAGTCGCCCGACTTGAAACGCGGACGGATTCGCGAAGGACGTTTGCCCCTCGCTAAGGCGATGGAGGAAGGCGGGCCGGAGGTCCGCCGACCGAGCGGCAGCCCGGTTTCGCGCGAAGCCGCGCCTGGCGGAAGCCGGCGAGTCGGCGGCGCGAAACCGGCGCGCGGCCCGAAGCGAGGGGCAGTAAAACTCGCGAAGACGCCGCGTTTTAGTTTATCGGCTATAACTGTTTGAGGATGGTGGAGTGCTTCGACTGATACAGCGGCCCGCGCCGGAATCGGCCTGTGACGAGCTGGCGGCGGCTGGATACCCGATGATACTGGCGCGGCTGCTTGCCCGCCGGGGCGTTGAGACCGCCGAACAAGCGCGGGCGTTCCTAAACCCGTCGCCGGATCAGCTGCGCGACCCGTTCGATATGCCGGGGATGGCCCGCGCCGCCGAGGTGATAGGCCAGACCGTGAGGTCCGGCGGGCGCGTGACGATATTCGGCGACTACGACGCGGACGGCATATGCGCCGCCGCGCTGCTCAGCGACGCGCTAAGGCGGGCGGGCGCGGAGGTATCGGTTTGCGTCCCCGAGCGTCACGGCGAGGGTTACGGCCTGACGATCCCCGCGCTGGAGCGGCTGCGCCCCGGGTGCGCTCTGCTGGTCACGGTGGACTGCGGCATAACGGCGGTGGAGGAATCGCGCTGGGCAAGGGCGAACGGCCTGCGCCTGGTCGTCACCGACCACCACGAGCCGGGGGAGACGCTGCCATACTGCGAGGCGCTGGTCGACCCGATGCTGGACTCGCCCAGAAGCTCGCCGCTGTGCGGGGCGGGCGTGGCGTTCAAACTGGTTCAGGCGCTGTACGGCTGGAGCGAGGCGGCGCGATCGCTGGACCTGGCCGCGCTAGCCACCGTAGCCGACGTCGTGCCCATGCTGGGCGAGAACCGCGCGCTGGCCGCGCTGGGCGTGGAGGCGATACGCCGCGCCGAGCGTGTCGGGATGCGGGCGCTGATCGAGGCGGCGGGACTGGCCGGCAAGCCCCTTAACGCCGGGCATGTGGGATTCCAACTCGCGCCGCGCCTTAACTCCGCCGGTCGGGTGGGCAGCGCGTCGCGGAACATAGACATGCTGCTGACGGACGATCCCGAGGAGGCCCGCGCCATAGCCGCGGAGCTAAACGAGCGGAACGAGCGCCGCCAGTCCATCCAACGCGCGTTGACGAAGGACGCCGAGGCCCGCGCCCTGGAGTTAACGGACTTCCGGCGCGATAGGATCGTCGCGCCCGACGGTCTGGGCTGGAATACCGGGGTGATCGGGCTGGCCGCGTCCTCGCTGACGGAGCGTTACCACATGCCGACCATCGTGTTCGCGGTCCACGAGAAGGACGGCGTTATGATGGCCACTGGTTCGGCGAGGGCGGTGCCGGGCGTCCACATCCAACGCGCCATGTCGCGCTGCGCCGACCTGTTCACGCGTTTCGGCGGGCACGCGCAGGCGGCGGGGTGCTCATTGCCGGCCGACCGGCTGCCCGAACTGCGCGAGCGGCTCAACCGCGCGGTCGTCGAGCAGGCCGATCCCGAAGCGTTCATACCCAGCGCCCGCTACGACGAGGAGATAGCGCTGCGCGATCTGACGATGTCCTTCCTTGAGGACCTGCGGCGGTTGGAACCCCACGGCACGGGCAACCCGGCCCCGTCCTTCCTCATCCGGGACGCGAAGCCCGTCAGCGTGAGGAAGGTGGGCGCGGACCGCCGCCACCTGAAACTGCGATTCCTGCAGGACGGCGCGAGCGTGGACGGCGTCGCGTTCGGCCAGGCGGAACAGATCCCGGACCGGCTTGACGAGCTGCCCGCGCGGATGGACGCGCTGGCGCGGGGGGCCATCAACGATTTCATGGGGATACGCGCCGCGCAGTTCATCGCGGAGAGACTGATGCCCACCGATCCGCTGGAGGCGTTCGAAAAGCGGTGCCTGGGCATGCGCGGCCGGTTCGAGCGCGAGCTGGCGGAGCGGGTCGTCGCGCGTTCAGGGCGGTCGGCGGCGGCCGCCGCGATGCCCCGGGACGCGTTGAGGGCGCGGGTCGGGGAATTGCTGCGCTCTGGATACCAGGGGACGCTGCTGGCCGCCAGAACGCTGGCAGCCGCGCTGGACTGGTCGGCGTGGCTCAGGCGGTCGGGGCTGGGCGATCGGGTGGATTGCCATCCATCGGCGGCGCGTGATCCACGCGCGTTCCACGCGCTGGCCGCGTTGCCGGAGCTGTCCGAACTGCCATCCGGTTATGATAGAATAATCTTTTTGGATATACCGCCGAATGACGATGAAGTCGCAATCATCCGGCATGCGTGTCCCGACGCGCTCATATGGTTGGATAACGACGCGCGGGAGTGGGAGGCGGCGGCGGCGGAGCTGGCGCTGCCGGAAGAACGGCTGCGGGAGCTGTTCCGGTCATTGTCGAAGACTGCCGCGCTGTCGAAATCTATCGAAGAATCGGTTTCGCTGCGCTCGTACGCCGAGGCGCTGGGCGCGCCGGAGGCGTCGGTGTATTTGGGGCTGAGGGTGTTCGCGGAGCTGGGGTTCATCCGCTGGACGGAAGAGCCGTTCGAGTGCGCGATATTATCAAAGAAGAACCAATCCAAACGCCTGCTGGGAGACAGCGAGCTATACAGGCGATGCCAGGCCCGGCGCGGTCCGCCGCCACCTGTGGAGGTACCCCTTTGAGCGAGCTTAGGTGTTACGACACGCTGGACGCGCTGCTGGACGCGATGCGGCGCTACCAGGACGAGGATTCGATGGGCCTGGTATCACGCGCGTGGAAATTCGCGGAAGCGGCCCACTCAAGCCAGCTTCGCAAGTCCGGCGAGCCGTATTTCACCCACCCGCGCACCGTCGCGACGATATTGGCCGACCTGATGCTGGACGCGACGACCGTCGCCGCCGGGCTGCTGCACGACTGCGTCGAGGACGTGGAAGGGATTACGGTCGAGACGATCCAGAAGAATTTCGGGCCGGACGTCGCGCAGCTGGTGGACGGGGTGACTAAACTCTCGCGCCTTGAGTTCACAACGCGCGAGGAACAGCAGGCCGAGACGCTGCGCAAGATGATACTGGCCATGTCCCGCGACATCCGCGTCGTGCTGATAAAGCTCGCCGACCGCCTCCACAACATGAAGACGCTCAAGTTTCAGCCCAAGGACCGCCAGCTCGCCATAGCTCAGGAAACCCTTGACATATACGCGCCGCTGGCTCACCGGCTGGGCGTGTTCACGGTCAAGTCGGAGCTTGAGGACCTGTCGCTGTCGGTCATCGACCCGGAAGGGTATAAGGACCTGGGGCGGCGGATTGGGATGAAGCGGTCCGAGCGCGAGAGTTTCATAAAGAGCGTCATAGACCAGCTAAGGGATGAGCTGGACGAGGCCGGCGTGATGTGCGAGATCACGGGCCGGCCCAAGCATTTCTATAGCATTTATAAGAAAATAAAGCTGCAGGGGCGCCCGTTCGAGCAGCTGTACGACCTGACGGCGATCCGCGTTATCGTCGATACGGTTAGGGACTGTTACACTGTTTTGGGGATAGTGCACACATTATGGAAGCAGGTGCCCAATCGTTTCAAGGATTACATATCAACGCCCAAGCCCAATATGTACCAATCGCTTCATACGACCGTGGTCAGCGGCAACGGCCAGCCCTTCGAGGTGCAGATACGAACATTCGAGATGCATCGCGTCGCGGAGTACGGCATCGCCGCGCATTGGCGGTACAAGGAGGGCCGCGCCCGCGACGATCTGGATAAGAAACTGTACTGGCTGCGCCAGATCATCGACTGGCAGAACGAGACGAAGGACAGCCAGGAGTTCATCGACTCGCTGAAGGTGGACCTGTTCAGCGACGAGGTGTTCGTGTTCACGCCCAAGGGCGCGATCATAGACCTGCCCAAGGGCGCGACGCCGCTGGACTTCGCGTACCGCATCCACACCCAGATAGGCAACCGATGCACGGGCGCGAAGGTAAACGGGCGCGTCGTGCCGCTGGGCACGGAGCTTCAGACGGGCGACTTTGTGGAGATACTTACCAGCTCGTCGAGCCGCGGGCCTAGCCGCGACTGGCTGCGCATCGTCAAAACGTCCCAGGCGAAGTCCAAAATTAGGCAATATTTCAAAAAACAGTTCAAGGACGAGAACATCGAGCTGGGCCGGACGATGCTGGAGCACGAGGCGCAGCGCAACAACGTGCCCATATCCGTCCTGCTCAAGCCGGAACTGGTCGACGTGATACTGCGCAAATACTCGTTCGTCGATATGGACGACATGTACGTGGCGGTCGGGTGCGGTATGATCAGCGCGATGCATGTTATATCGCGCCTGATCGAGGAGAGCCACAAGCGCGATAAGCCCGCGCCCAAGTACGCCGACCCGATGGAGGCCACCGCGCTGGCGGAGCGCAACGCGAAGCGGCAGCTGCTGGCGTCCAGCCACGGGGTGTTCGTGGCGGGCGATCCGGGGATGCTGGTGCGGTTCGCGCGTTGCTGCAACCCGGTGCCCGGGGACGAAATCGTCGGGTACATCACGCGCGGGCGCGGCGTGACGGTGCACAAGACGGATTGCTCGAACGCGCGGGCCGGGCAGGCCGGCGAGACCGAGCGGATGGTGGAGGTCAGCTGGGACCGCGAGCGCTCGTCCGAGACGGTGTTCAACGCGGATATCCAGATAGTCGCGGCGGACCATGACGGGCTTCTGGGCGAGTTGGCCGCGCTGCTCAACATCATGAACTGCAAGGTGATGACGATCCACGCGCGGGCGCACGAGAACGGCTCGTGCACGATCAGCCTGACGATCAAGATTAACTCGAAGGACCAACTGGATAAGGTGATGCGCGGCATCAAGAAGCGGTCGGACGTGGTTGAGGTGTTCCGGCTGACGAGTTGAGGTATGGATGAGATTGGTAATTCAGCGCGTGAAACGCGCGTCGGTCGCGGTCGAGGGCAAGGTGGTCGGGCAAATAGGCGCGGGATGCCTGGTTTTGGCGGGCGTGGAGGACGGCGACACGCTGGAGGATGTCCGATACGCGGCGGCTAAGGCCGCCGGGCTGCGGATATTCGAGGACGCGGACGGGAAGATGAACCTATCGATGGCGGACGTGGGCGGGGCGGTACTGGCGGTGTCGCAGTTCACGCTGCTGGGCGATGTCCGCAAGGGCAGGCGGCCCAGCTTCATAGACGCCGCGAGGCCTGAGGCCGCGGACGCGCTGTTCACGGAATTTCGCGAGGCGTTGAGGGTACACGGGCTGCGCGTCGAGACGGGGGTTTTCCAAGCGCGTATGGAGGTCGAACTGGTCAACGACGGCCCGGTGACGATTTTGGTGGACAGCCGGCGGCGGTTCTGACCATGGCCGTGCCGCTGGAAACGAACCTGCCCGCGTTCGCGAACGATATATCCGACGTGGCGCGGATGATGCTGCCCGGAGGTTCGGACGCCGCGCTGACGCATACCCACGCCGAGGAGGACGGGTTCTGGGTCGAGCGGTGCGGGTACGGCGGCCGGACGCTCGAATGGCGCGTGAGGCCGCCGGAGCCGGACGGGATGGAGCGGGAGGCGTTCGCGCTGCTGAGGAAGCGGCTAATGAAACGCGCGGCCAAGCAGTGCTGCTATTACCTGCTCAGGAACGCTACGGGACACGCGCCGCCATGGGGCGCGTTGACGGGGATTCGCCCGACGCGGCTATACGCCGAACGGTTGGCGGACGGCGATCCCGATCCGGAGCGGACGCTCGTTCGGCGGTATGACGTGAGGCCGGACAAGGCCGCGCTGCTGGGCGAGGTCGCGCGGGCGCAGTCGCCTTATCTGTCCGCGCCACCGGACGCCGTTGATATTTATGTAGGCATACCATATTGCGTGACGCGGTGCGCGTACTGCTCGTTCAAGACGGAGACGGTCCCGAAGGATCCGCGCGGGACCGACGCGTATGTCGACGCGCTGGTTTTCGAGATCCAGCAAACAAGGCGTATGATGGACGAGGTGGGGTTGTCGCCGCAGGCGTTATACGTGGGCGGGGGCACGCCGACCGCGCTTGACGCGCCGCGCCTTGACCGGACGCTGGCCGCGCTGGACGAGGCGTTCTGCCGGGAACCGGGCGTGATGGAGTATACGGTCGAGGCCGGGCGGCCCGACACGCTGGACGACGCGCGGCTGGCGGCCTTGCGCGGGCATCCGGTGACGCGCGTGAGCATAAACCCGCAGACGATGAACGACTCCACTCTGGAGCTGATAGGCCGCAGGCATACGGCGGCACAGACAGTGGAAGCGTTCGCGCGGGCGCGGGCTGTCGGGTTTAATAACATCAACATGGACCTGATAGCCGCGCTGCCTGGCGAGACGACGGAGGATTTCGCGCGGACGCTGGAGGCGGCGCGGGCGTTAGGCCCGGAGAGCCTGACCGCGCACACGCTGGCGCTGAAGCGGGCGTCGCGGTTAAGCGGGGACGCGTCGTACGTCGCGGTGGATCAGGCGACGGCGGAAGCGATGGTCACGATGGGCATGGACGCGGCGCGATCGATGGGCATGTCGCCATATTATTTATATCGCCAGAAGCAAACGGTTGGCGACATGGAGAACGTCGGGTACGCGAAACCGGGACGCTTATGTGTATATAACATCGACATGATGGAGGAGACGGTGAGCATCCTCGCGCTGGGGGCTGGCGGGATCAGCAAGCGGGTAAGGCGTGACCCGCGCGAGGGTTTGAGGATAGAGCGGGCCGCCAACATGATGGAGTCGCGGCGGTATATTGAGAGGATTGGGGAAATGGTCGGGAGGAAGCGGGCGCTGTGGGGGATTTCGCCATGAAGGAAGGGGAAGCGAGTGAGCAAGCTTAAGAACATGCGGGCGATAGAGATTCCGAGGTTTCGCGCCGTCTCGTCGGGGGTTCGCCCGCTCGACGAGCTGTTTTCAAGGGAGGCCGGGAGTTTCGACTCGTGGGTTAACGCGCATCGCGGGCTGATCAGGACTCATATATACGAGCCGCAGGACTTCCTGTGGCACGGGGACGGCGGCCTCAACACCGGCAAGTCCACCTGGATTGTGGCGGTCAACGACGGCGTGACCGAGGCCGACACCGCGCCGTATGATATAGTCGAGTTCCCGGGCGGCATGTTCCTTGTCGCGACAGGGGACGAGAAAGATAATGACGACCTTGAGGAAACGATTGGTTGTATGCTGGCGTGGATTGACAGTAGTGACGTTTTCGAGCGCGGCGACCTGCCCGGTATGTGCAATATGCCTAATCCAGGCGGCGCGATAGACGCCGCCCTTGGCATAGCCCAACAACAAATATACTGGCCGCTGAAATTCCGCCAAAGGTAAGCGCCTCGCGAAGGCGGCGCGCCGCCAGCTTGGGCGGCTGTATTCAAGACAGGGGCTGTAAGACGGGAGGAGCCTACGATGCCGAACCTCACGAGAATCAAGCGGGATATGTCTAAGCTTCAGCCCGCGGTCGCCTCGCGGATCGACTTCGGCGTTGACGAACCCGCCGAGCGGAGCAACTCGTACGCGCCGGAGCAGCTGCGCAAACTGTTCGCCGCGCTCGACAGGATGGACGAGACGCTGACAAAGGAACAGCGTTACGCCATAATGGAGCGTCAGGGCTGCGGGAAGGGCGGCGCTAAAAAGCTGCGGGAGGCTATGCGGGCGTTTGCCGAGGCCAACGCTGGCAAGACGCTGGCGGAAAAGGCCGCGCTGCTGGGATCGGCGTACTGCCGCGCGGAGATGACCGCCGACGGCGATATTAAGGTATGCTGGGAGTTCCGGGACGGGGATGGGAGGCTGAGCTGCGGATGCGGCTGTTTCAAGGACATGGCCAAGCGCGGGCTCACGCCGCCGGGCCGGGTCTCGCGCGCGTATTGCGGATGCTGCGGCGGGCACATCCGTTACCATTACCAGACTGCGCTCGGCGTGGGTTTGCGGCTGAAGGATGTAGTCTCGTCGCCCCTTGACACGGACCGCGCGGAGGGCTGCGGGCTGCTGTTCGAGGTCTTATGGCCCACGGCTTGACGGCGCGGGCATGGGCGGACGCTGGGTTTCCGCGCGGTTTTTACCCCGCGCGGGCTGCCTTGCCCGGCTTCGCCGGCGAAAAAATTTTACTTGACAAATGCCCGCGCGCAAGTTAAACTATACCAGTCGCCGATGAATAGAGTAGCGGGTTCCGGCGTAAGCCGGGGTTGCCCGACGCCAGGGGAGCATAGCTCAGTTGGGAGAGCATCTGCCTTACAAGCAGAGGGTCACAGGTTCGAGCCCTGTTGTTCCCACCACGCTGCCCGGCTCGCGGTTCCAGGGTTCATCGCGCGGCGACGTTCACGGCCCAGTAGCTCAGTTGGTTAGAGCGCTAGCCTGTCACGCTAGAGGTCGAGGGTTCGAGCCCCTTCTGGGTCGCCATAGCCGCCTTGGTAGCTCAGTCGGTAGAGCAGTAGACTGAAAATCTACGTGTCGGTGGTTCAATTCCGCCCCAAGGCACCAGGTACCGCGGTAGTAGCTCAGTGGTAGAGTGCGACCTTGCCAAGGTCGAAGTCGCGAGTTCGAATCTCGTCTACCGCTCCAACGGTTCGCTTGCGCGGGACTGCCGATTATATATCAGCCGCCGGGTATATTTCGCGAAGCGCTGACGTACAATCGATAGTCCCGCGCGACGCGTAAGGCGCCATAGCCAAGTGGTAAGGCGAAGGTCTGCAAAACCTTTATTCCCCAGTTCGAGTCTGGGTGGCGCCTCCAGGAATATAACACCGGCGGATACGGTAAGGGAAGCCTGCGCAAGGCTTCCCTTTTTATTATAAAATAAAGATCGAGCGGAGTAATCACGAAGAATTAATCTAGTTTTATAATTGTACATATTATCAAAAGAATTTACTCACATCACTTAATAGGTTCTAGCTTAAATTGGGTATCAACAATTAATTTACTTATTTTGCTTTGTTGAGAAAAGACAACAATTAGCAAACAGAAAACTATTATAAGCAACATCACATTTAGAGTACTGATAATATAAATGATATCGAAGAATGATATAACCGCCGAAACGATATCCCTTGATTTCTGGTATGCTTATATTGTGAATAAGAGATTTCTCGACTATCCGATCCATTGAGATATATTATGCCACTCGTAGGCTCAAAAAACCTGCGCAACAAACGAATAAATACCATTTACCTCGCGCTATCAAAACCAACAACTTACAACTTTATTCCTTTTTCGGCGCGAATACTAATATATTCGAGCATATAATCATCATTATTCGGATAGCGAAGCCAAACACGCGAAGACTCAAACCGGCCTCACCCTCCGTCACCGCTCGAGCACGGCACAATCTCCTCGTAGATCATATATTCCCCATACTTAATCCACTCGCCGCGCTGGGGCGGGTTCCTCAGGCCGCAGAAGCTGACCAGATACCCGCGGCTTTGCCCGCGCGATTCCAAGTATCCGGCAAGCTGGTTATACGCGTCCTCCTCCTGTTTCTGGCCGCGCCAGAGCTTCAGTTCTATGACAAACTCCTCTTTCCCGTAGAATACGATGATGTCGGCGCGTGTGTTGTCCCGCGTTTCAGGTTCCTCGGCATAATGGCCCGTGCCGTTGATGATCGGCCGTATGTACGAGAGGAACAGATACCGCCAATCGTCTTCAAGCAATTTCTCGCGGCGTGGCCGGCGCTCCGACTTCGTAAAGCCGGCGAAGCGCTCGATCACCAGCCGCATGTCCAGCCGCCCGTCGCGTACATATATGGAAGGGCGCGTCTCGCTCGACGGGATCAGCGCTTTGCTGGCTTCCAGCGCTATGAAGTAATTGAATATATACTGTTCAAAGATACTATTTGATATACGCGCCTCATTGCCGACATGCCTGAGTATGCCAAACATCAAGCCTAGATTCTGCGCAGGTTCAACAGGCATATAGGTAATACGGTTTCCATGGATGAGCATGGATTCAATGACCCTGCGGAAGCCTTCGTGGGTCTGCAGGTTCTTGATGATATCGTCGAACAGCGTGTTCGTCGCGCACATTAAATGCGCGATCGCTTCATGCAATCCGGCGGCCGTCCAGTCATGGGTGACCTCATCCAGCCGCTTGCACAACGCGCTTACCAGGAACGGATAGCCGCTTGTTTGCCCGCGAATCACCTGCGCGAGTCCATAAGTATCCATGCCGGTTTGATGGTCCGCCTCGTAATCACGCAGCATCCCGTCGATTTCTTCCACAGAAAAGCTCATGTCCACATCGAAGGAAGCCGCAATGTTCCACGGACTGTTGTACGCATGCTCGGAATCCGGGCGAATCCTCGCCTTTAGGTTCTTTATATCATGAACGCCAGCTAAAATAACATTATGGAACGTGGAGCGCATCCCTAAATCAAGGCGGTCAAGGTTTTTTTTCCGCAGCATTCCCAGGAATGACGCGAAAATCAGGTAATCCGAAGCCCGGTCAACCTCGTCAATCATCAGGACGATTGGTTGTTCCGACTGCTCGCACAGTCGGGTTATCCTTTCGCTCAAGTCGTCCATTGGAAACTGATCGTCGATCGGCTGCGCGAATAAGTCCGCGTACACCGACTTCAGACGATTGAGTTGATTGTATAACAAACGGCATATACCGCCGGCCATCGTCTTGTGCGAGACGAAAAACGACTCGCTTCCCTCAAGGCTGGCGCGGAAGACGAGGTATTGGCCGCTGAGCCGCCGCGCGAGCAAGCCGAGCGTCGTGGTCTTCCCATACTGCCGCGCCCGGTTGATAACGAAATACGCTCCACGCTCAATATAGTCGCGGATGATCACGTCGATCTTCCCGGCAATGTCCACCATATAATGGAGGTTTGGCCGGCAAAGCCCCGTAACGTTAAACCGTTTATCCCACGCCATGCCCTTCCGCCTCCGATGGTTTACTCGCCCGGCAATCAATATTATACCACAGCGCCCTAAATCGCGCAACACATACCTGCCGCGCCCAATCGCGCAAAACTAGTATTTTTTGCAAAAAAACCCAACGATACTTGACACACACATTCACGAGGAGTACAATCTGTATAGTAGTCACTGGAAATTGAAGGGGGTATTCATATGAAAAGACTGCTCGCTGGAACCCTGGCGCTCCTGACGCTCCTCGCGTTCACCCCGCTCGCCGCCGCCGAAACGACGCAGGTGGGCACGCCGCGCTCCGAAACGCTGGTCGTCGAGCTGGTGTGTCGTCACATCCGATAGTTTATAGTATGGCGTTTAGTTTTGGAATTGACAAGGCGATGAGGACGCGCGAAGTCATCAGTCCGATATTAACTGATAGACAGTATTAAATCAGGAATATTCTCGGCCATTCATCCAATAACCAGAGTAACAACGGTTAGCCGTTAACGTCACCAGATCTCCGCGCTAACATAAACACAATGTCAACAAATTTGATATATTATCATAATTAAAATAAAGTGAGAGACTCGGTTTCGACGCGCCGTTGGCAGCCCGGTTCTCCCCCTTACTTCCCCGCCCCGTTCCTCACGCCTTCCCTGTACTCCCGCGGCGGCATCCCCGCGTATCGCTTGAACAGGTATCGGAAGTACCGCGCGTCGGTATAACCGATCCTCTCCGCGATATCGGCCGAGCGCAGGTCGCTCTCGCGCAGGAACGCCTTCGCCTTATCCATGCGCAGGCTGGTTAGATATTCCAGGAACGTCGTGCCCATATTCTGGGAGAACACAGTGCAGAAGTGGTTGGCGCTTAGTCCGGCGTGCCGCGCGACCTCGTTGAGCGTGATCTCCGGCTTGTGGTAGTTGGCCTCGATGTACGCGCGGGCCTTGCGTATAACCGCGTCCTGCGTGGAACCCGCCCGCTCGTCACGGTACGCCAGCGCGCTGGTGAGCAGGTCACGCGCCGTTTCGATTATCTCGCTTGGGGCGGAGCCCATCTGTGGGATCCCCCCTTCGGACTGGACGGGCCGAGCCGCGCCCAGCGCGTTCTTGTAACTTAGCGCGTCGACCAGCGACGCGGGGAGCACCTTCGACGGTTCGCCGCCCGACGCCTTGACGACGCGCGCACTGGCCAGCAGTATGTCCACCAGCGCGTAATGCGCGACCAGCAGCGATTGGCTCGCCATGCCTCCGAACGACGCGAAGTACCGTTCGACGACGCGCGGCACATCGCGGGCCGAAGCGAACCGCAGCGCGTCATACAGCGGCGTCACCTCCGACTTCATCAGGTCGCGGCTGACCAAACCAAGGCTGTCCACGTCGGACGCGCCCAGTATGCGCGCGGGCGCGGACCCGTCCGCCGACATCCCTTTCAGCACCGCGCGGGCCGATCCCGCCGAGCGCGGCACATCCGCCAGGCTGGATACGATCGAGCCGATGGCTATGAGCGGCGGCCGCGCCGACACGCGCTCCGACCCATGCGCGACGGCCTGCGCGTATGAATACGCGCGGTCCTCGGCGTCGGCGGCGGAGTCGCCCAGCACCAACGCCAGCAGCTGCCCGCCGCTTTCCGCCAGCGCGACCGCGCCGCCGGACACATCCGCCACGCGCTGCGCCGCCGCCCTTAACTCCAGCAATCTCTCCCGCCGCTCCGGTTCCAATACCATCGCGGCGTAACACGCGGCGTTCAGCGGCAGCAGCGCGGCCCGGGCCTCCGCCATCATCGCCCCGGTAAACGTGCCGTCGAATACCCGCGACACCAGCCTCTCCTGCACCAGCCGCTGCGACGAGGCCAGCTGCCGCCGCAGCGCGTCCAGGTCCGCGCGCTGTGACCGCTCCGCCGCTATCACCCCCGCCAGCCGCTCCAGCGTCTCGCGAAGCTGCTGCACGCTTACAGGCTTCAGCAGATACTCCTTGACGCCCAGCGTGATGGCTTCTCGGGCGTACGCGAAGTCGTCGTAACCGCTCAGTATTACGATGCGCATCCATGGCATCGCGGCCGCGGCGGCCCGCGACAGCGCCATCCCGTCCATGAACGGCATCCTGATGTCCGTGACCAATATGTCGGGCCTTAGGTCTTGGATCATCGACAGCGCGATCTCGCCGTCCGGAGCCTCGCCGCACAGCGTGAACCCCGTCTCCTCCCATGGGAAACGGTTGCGTATACCCTCGCGGATGACGATCTCGTCGTCGACCAGGAATACCTTCAGCAGATTCTTGCTTGCGGACGTATCGGCGCTCGGGTCATTGGCCATCGTCTGTCTCCTCCGGGGCGGAACGCTTGGGCACGGGCCGCGTGACAGGCACGTCAAAGCGCACGGTCGTCCCCGCGCCGACCGCGCTTGTTATCGCCAGCCCCTCCGGTTGGGAATAATACAGCTTGATCCGCTTGTCAACGCTGTATAATCCAAACCCATGCCCGTAACCCTGACTCACATGGGATTTCAGCATATCGCTCAAGCGTTGGTACGTCTCCTCCGGCATGCCCGCGCCTGTGTCAGTGACCGCGACATGCAGCCGCTCGCCGCGCTTGCGCATCTCAACCGTGACAAGCCCGCCCCCGCGCCGGTTCTTTATGCCATGGTAGATAGCGTTTTCGACCAGCGGCTGTATCAGCAGCTTGGGTATCTGGCAGGAATCAAGCCCCTCGTCCGCCGTCAGCTGGAATTTCAGTATGTCACGATAGCGTATCCGCTGGATGGTCATGTAACCGTCGAGGTGCTCTAATTCCTCGCCTATCGTGATCCACTCGCGCCCTCCGGCCAGCGACGTGCGGAAGAAGCTGGACAGCGCCCGCGTGATGTTGATGACCTCCGCCGTCTCGTTGGATTCGGCCAGCCAGACTATCGCGTCCAGCGTATTATATAGGAAATGCGGGGTGATCTGCGCCTGGAGCGTGCGCAGCTCGGCGATCATCAGGTTCTCCTGCTCGCGGCGGTTCTCGTCGATCAGCCGCTTCAACCGAAACGCCATCGTGTTCAGGCTGTCGGTCAGCAGGCGCAGCTCATCCACCTCGGGCGGCGGGGCGCGGTCCTCCAGCTCGCCGCCCGCTATCTGCTTGGCGAAGCTCTCCAACCGCTCCAGCTGTGTTTGCACGGAACGAAGGAGCGCGGCCTGGGCAATCCCGGCGAACACAAGCGCGAACGCCAGTATGCCCGCCGCCATCGCCAGCGTCCACAGCAGCACGGCCTGGATACGCCGCGATATGGACGCCGCCGATTGGATCTCCGTGTCAATCGCCGCTTGAAGCATGTCGAAAAAGAGCGTGGCGAGATTCTTTATCTCGCCGTTAAGCGCGAAGTTCTCATCGACCGCGCTGTGACTGGCAATCTGCTCGCCCAGTTGGTCCACATAGCGGCTAAGCGTGTCCAGCACCCGCCGGGCGACTTCAAGATCGCCGCGGCTGGCCGCGTCGTTGCGTATCAACTGGTCCAGCCGCGCCTCTATCCCGTTAAGCGCGGCAGTCGGGGCTCCGTCCTCGAACCTGGCGCGGCCTACCACAATCTCCAGCACGCTGGCCAGCAGCGAGTCCTGTACCATCGGCCGGAGCGAGGATACCCCCTCGATATGCGCGACAATGCCATGGTAACGGTTTGAGAATACCAGCAGCAGCGACAACGACAGTACGGCGGGGATCAGCAGGATAGCCGCCAGCGTGATGAAAAAAGTCCGGATACGTTTGCGAAGGCTGCCCTTAGCTCCAGCAAGGTCAAGCAGACGGTCAAGGTATTGCATCCTAGTAACCCCGCGCCGGGATGGACTGCAGGTTGTCGTCCCACTCGGTGAATACCCGCTCGGTCGTGTATGTCAAGCGAGGGATGGATTCCCCCGCCGCCAGCTTCTTTACTAGATCCATAACCATGTCGCCAATCATGGGCGTGCACTCCACGACACAGTTGATCTTTCCCTGTTTGAGAAGATCGATAGCGCCTTGTTCGCCATCAACAGTGATGATGATCATGTCCTTGCCAGGTACGATCCCGGCGGATTCGATGGCCTCGATCGCGCCAAGCGTCATAGCGTCGTTGTGGGAAAAGAGCGCGTCGATGTCGGTCGTCTCCTTTAAGATGTTTTCCATGCGCTCAAGGCCCTTTGAGCGAAGGAAGTCGCCGTTGACACTATGGATGAATTCATAGCGCGGGTCGCCGTTTAGCGCCTCGCGGAACCCGATCGCGCGTTCCCTGGCGGGCGTTGAGTTCTCCGTGCCCGATATCTCGACTATGCGTATACGCTCCATGTCTTTCGTCTTTTCAAGGAGGAAACGTCCGGCGCGGCGGCCTTCCTCAAGGAAGTCGGAGCCAAGGAAACCAGCGTAAAGGGTTTCGTCCGAGATGGATATCGCGCGGTCTGTGAGCAGGAGTGGGATGCCCGCGTCCTTAGCCTCGCGAAGCACGGTGTCCCAGCCATCTTCGACGATAGGCGCAAGGGTGATGACGTCGACTTGGTAGGCTATGAACGAGCGGATCGCTTTGATTTGGTTCTCCTGGGATTGCTCGGCGTTGAGATACATAAGGCGGAGGCCCGCGCGTTCGGCGGCCGCGATGATGTCGCGGGTGTTGCCCACGCGCCAGCCGGATTCGGAGCCGAGTTGGGAGAAACCAACGATGGGTGCGCGATCCGGCGTGAGGTCAGGTTTGCGTGAGCATGACGATAGCGCGGCGGTCACGCACAGCAGCAACAGCAGGCATGTTAGTATGGTTTGGACGCGTCGCATGTCTTTCACCTCGCGGCCATGGCGTTTACCACAGTTTACCGTATCGCGGCGCAAGGGTAAAGCGTGGAGGAACAATCTACCCTGGCCACGAGGGTCCAGCGTCACGCTGGTCAGGGGGTCAAGGGGGGTGAAACCCCCTTGCGGGGTGTGGGGCG
>JAISWI010000087.1 GCA_031270865.1 Oscillospiraceae bacterium | reverse complement strand
TGGGGGGCTGGGGTGGTTGGTTACGCCGGGGGGCCGCGGGGCTCCGCCCCGCACCCCGCAAGGGGGTTTCACCCCCCTTGACCCCCTGACCAGCGTGACGCTGGACCCTCGTGGCCAGGGTAGATTGTTCCTCCAGAAGGGTGTTTATCGTTGCGGCGCTTGATAAATCCTCGCCAGAGTGTTAGACTGTCCAAATAAAAGACAGCGGGGGACTTATATGGCTAACGATTACTCCAGCTCCGTTTCCGACATTGCGCGTAGGATACGCGAGCTGCGCGGCATATGCGACTATACCCTTGACGAGATGGCTCAAGAGTGCGATGTCCCCCCTGGCGTCTACCTCTCATACGAATCCGGCGAAGTAGATATCCCCATAAGTTTCCTGCTGCGCCTTACAGAGCGCTTCCATGTCGACATGACTGAGATGGTCACTGGCGAAACCCCTCGCCTGTCCGTCTATTCCGTCACTCGCGCCGGCAAAGGCTACGAAACCGAACGCCGCGAGCACTACATCTACCGCAACCTGGCCTTCAACTTCCTTCACCGCAAGGTCGAACCCCTCCACGTTGTCGTCAAAGTTGGCGTGAACCATGATCTTGTGCAAAGCGCCCATGAAGGCCACGAGTTCGACTACGTGCTCTCCGGCTCCCTGCGGCTTCGTATCGACGACAAAGACGTAACCCTGCGCCCTGGCGATTCAGTCTATTATGATTCCGCGCATCCTCACGCGCTCCAAGCGGTTGGCGGCGAGGATGTCAACATGCTGGCAATAGTAATTCCATAATACTCATTATAAGGAGCGACTCAAATGCTCGCAGGGCGATACACCCGCCTGGACTTCCATACCCACGAGGAATTCGAGCAAAATTTCCGGCTCGACATACCTGAAAAGTTCAATTTCGGCTACGACGTAGTCGACGAATACGCGCGAATCGCGCCTGACAAGCCCGCGCTGCTTTGGACGAACCCCGCCGGAGACGAGCTACGCCTCACATTCGGCCAGATCGCCCTTGAGTCGAACCGCGCGGCCAACGCTCTGCGCTCGCTCGGCTTAGGCAAGGGCGACCCTGTCCTGGTCACGCTCAAGCGCCGTTACGAGTTCTGGATTGTCGCGCCCGCCTTATGCAAGCTGGGGTGCGTGTTAATCCCCGCCACGCACCAGCTCACGCGCAAGGATGTCGCTTACCGCTGCGAGGCCGCCGGCGTCAAGGCTATCATATCAGTTAACGACCCATACATACTTGCCGAAACGGACGCGGCTCGCTCCCAATGCCATACGCTCCAGCACGCGTTATGCATATTAGACGATCGCCCCAACTGGATAAACTTCACAACCATCTGCGCTGACGCTTCCGACCGCTTCACGCCGCCGGACGACCTGCCGTCCAACGACGACATCATGCTGATGTACTTCACCTCCGGGACCACCGGCATGCCCAAGATGGTCGCTCACGACTTCACATACCCCTTAGGCCAGCTTGCTACCGCGGCGTTCTGGCACAATGTTGACGATACCTCCCTTCACATGACCGTGGCCGACACCGGCTGGGCCAAGGCGGGCTGGGGCAAGCTCTACGGGCAGTGGATATGCGGGGCATGCCTGTTCGTTTACGATTTTGACAGATTCAGCCCGCGCGACCTGCTGGACATGCTTGCCAAGCACCGCGTCACCCACTTCTGCGCCCCGCCGACGATACTGCGCTTCCTTATCAAGGAGGATCTCTCGGCGTGGGATCTGTCCGCGCTGCGCTGGGCTAACGTGGCTGGCGAGCCGCTCAACCCGGAGGTATACAACCAATTCCTGAAAGCGACGGGCGTGCGCTTGATGGAAGGCTTCGGCCAGAGCGAGACTACCCCGCTGCTGATGAACAGCAAGTGGACGCGGCCGCGCCCCGGCTCGACGGGATTCCCCTCGCCGCAATACGATATCGATCTGGTCAACGAGAACGGCGAGAGCGCGGAGGTCGGCGAGGAGGGCGAGATAGTAGTAAAATTGGATAAAGGGCATCCGCCCGGCTTGTTGAAATATTACTACCGCGACCCCACGCGCACGGCGGAGGCGTTTGCTGGCGGCATGTACCATACCGGCGACATGGCCTGGAAGGATGAGGACGGGTACTACTGGTTCATTGGCCGTGGCGACGACGTGATCAAGTCGTCGGGATACCGAATCGGGCCGTTCGAGGTGGAGTCCGCGCTGCTGGAGCATCCCGCCGTGTTGGAATGCGCGGTTACGGCGGTGCCGGACGCGGATCGCGGCCAGGCTGTGAAGGCTACGGTGGTTTTAGTTAAGGGATACATCGCTTCCGAGGCGCTGAAGAAGGACCTGCAGACCCACGTGAAGCGGGTTACCGCGCCCTACAAGTATCCGCGCGTGGTGGAGTTCGTGCCCGAGCTGCCAAAGACGGTCAGCGGGAAGATACTTCGCGCCCAGATTCGGGCGAAGGGGTGAGGAAGATTCTACCGAAGCGGCCATGAACCTTCATCCGGCCAGTCGCGTATAGCGGGAAGGACGGGTTAATATACGGAATTCATATAGGACCCCTACGGAAACGAGGCGCTGTCATTGTTGTTTGCGCGGATGTATGGACGGCTGGCTGCCGCTTGACACCCGCGGGCGTATAGCGCCAGCCGGCCGGCGCGTCGCGTCCGGAATATAAACACTGCGCCAGCCCCGCGCCGGATTGGATGAAGCCGCCCCCGCCAAACGTTTTATATGTGGAGCGGACCGACTAAACCATCCGGAGGTTGTCATGCAGCCGATTATAGATAGACCGGCCAAGGCCTCGATATTCGTTCCGCGCGTTCGGAACACCAGCTTCATACTCTCCACGCTGACCGCGTGCGTCAAGATCGCCGCGCTGCTGGCGTTGGTCGTCGCGCTGGCGGCGGTCGGCGTGGTCATAGGCATCGCCAAGGCGTATGTCGAGACCGCGCCGGACCTGGACGTGGGCAACTTCGACGACCAGGCCCAGACCTCATTCATATACGACTCGGCCGGCAACCTGATCATGGACTACAAAGGCTCGGAGGACCGCGTGCTGGTCAGCATAAACGAGATTCCGCTGGCGCTGCAGCGGGCGTTCGTGGCCGTTGAGGACGCGAGGTTTTACCAGCATTCGGGCGTGGACGTCAAGCGCATTCTGGGCGCGTTCGTCACCAACCTAACCAGCGGCTCCACGCAGGGCGGCTCCACGATCACCCAGCAGCTGATCAAACAGCGGATGCTCAGCGCCGAACAGTCGTACAAGCGCAAGATACAGGAAGCGTACCTGGCCATGGAATTGGAGGTCCGCTACTCAAAGGAACAGATACTTGAATCCTACCTGAATACCATATATTTGGGCGAGAACTACTACGGCGTGAAGACCGCCGCCTACGGTTACTTCGGCAAGGACCTGAAGGACCTTACACTGCGCGAATGCGCGATGCTCGCCGGAGTGACCCGCAGCCCATATTATTATAACCCTAGAAGGAATTTCTACACGCGCAACACGGGCGAATCCCAGAGCGTCGGCATCACGAACAACCGTACGGACTACGTGCTGCGCATGATGTACGAAAACCAGTTCATCAACCAGGATGAATACCAGGGCGCGCTCAACACGGCTACGGCCAGCGTGCTCCAAACCGCGCCGGGCAGCAACGAGCCAATATACAAATATACATATTATGTGGAATACGCGCTTCACGACGTGGTGACACGGATGCTGGGGGTGTACCAATACGAGGATACCTCCGCCAACCGAAGCAAGATAGAGACCATGCTCCGCACGGGCGGCTACAGTATCTACCTGTGCGTTGACCCGCAGATACAAAACATACTGGATAAGACGCTTGCGGAATGGACGAACTACCCGCGCCTGCGCGACCCCAGCGACAGCGTATACCGCGCCCGCAACGCCGACGGCACCTACACCGAGGTGCCCCAGCCCCAGGCGGCCGCGGCCGTCTACGACTACCGCACGGGCGAGCTTAAGGCCATCGCCGGCGGCAGGTACGCGCCGACACAGCGCCTCACGCTCAACCGCGCGTGGGAGATGCGCATGCCGGTAGGCTCGTCGATCAAGCCGCTGACCGTGTACGCGCCCGCGCTGGAACTGGGCGCGTCCCCGGCCAGCGTAGTATTCAACATGCCCATACCAATCCCCGGCTGGAAGAACAGCGAGGGCGAGGACTCATTCCCGCAGAACTACGGCGGGGGAGGCTACACCGGCGCGGAGACGCTGCGCCGCGCGATGCGCGCATCCCACAATACCTCGGCGGCGCAGGCCCTTTCCAATTATGTTGGCGTGGAGAACGCGTATACGTTCCTCAAACTGCTGGGCGTGGACGACCGCAACATCAATAAGGACGGCTACGGCCTAGCGCTGGGATCATCGGGCGTGACGCCCGTC
The DNA here is from genome assembly GCA_031270865.1 of Oscillospiraceae bacterium. Lineage (GTDB taxonomy): Bacteria > Bacillota > Clostridia > Christensenellales > Aristaeellaceae > BNUH01. The sequence continues at coordinate 1,309 of JAISWI010000087.1, read as the reverse complement.
CAGATGGCCGTAGCGTTCGGCGCGATCGCCAACAACGGCGTGTATATGCAGCCAGCCTCGTTCTCGCGAGTGATAGACGCGGGCGGCAACGTCATACTGGATACGCGCGTTTCCCAGGAGAAGCGGCAGGTGTTCCAGCCGTCCACGGCGTGGATGGTCGCCGACATGCTCAAGGAGGCCGTGCGCGACGGCACGGGCACAGCGGCGAAGATCAGCGGCCAGACCGTAGGGGGGAAGACGGGCACCAACAGCGACTACAAGGGCGTATTCTTCGCCGGGATGACCGGCTGGTATTCAGGCGCGGTGTGGATCGGGCACGACAACTACAAGGCGCTGACCTCGAACGCGACGGGAGGGGATTACGCCGCTCCGTTGTGGCAGGCGTTCATGAAAGAGATACACGCGGCCAAGAACCTGTCAAACCGCGAGATCATCGACGCGTCGCCAGAGGAACTGGGACTTGTGAAGGTAACGACCTGCGGGGTGTCGGGCTTACTGGCAACGGACGCGTGCAGAGCGGATATAAACGGGTATTCGGTGGTGACGGACTACTGGAAAGAAGGGACGCAGCCAACCGCGCTATGCCCGATGCATCAGAAGTACAGTATTTGCGCGGAGACAGGGTTGATAGCGACCGAATACTGCCCGGATACGAAGCCGGCGTCGGCGGTATTCATACCGTATGGGCATCCGTTATATAATTATACAAGATCGTTCAAGAGCACGATAGAGAAGTATCTGGGTAAGTTCGCCTCGCTAAGGCTGACGGGTGGGGTGAACGAGATGGAAGCGCTGTTAAACAACATGCGCTGCACGACGCATACCTCGCCCGCGTACCAGCCGTATTCATGGACGACGCCCGCGGCGGAGGGATCGCCGCCTGACGCGTATCTAGTAGCGGAGGCGCAGTCGCTGATATCGGAGGGTTACGCGAAGCTGGCGAGCGTGGGGTATACGCTCTCGACGGAGGACTTCCGCTCGTTCGCCGAGGCGATCACGATGGCCGAGCAGACGCTCTACAGCAATGGCAGCGCGGCCGCGCTGCAGTACGCGACGCAGAACCTGCGCTCGTTCATAGCGAGGTACTAAGCAAGCGCGCGGCATGGAGGAACAACCTACCCTGGCCACGAGGGTCCAGCGTCACGCTGGTCAGGGGGTCAAGGGGGGTGAAACCCCCTTGCGGGGTGTGGGGCGGAGCCCCACGTCCCCCGGCCGAAGCCAACAAACCCCAGCCCCGCAGGGCAGAAAATAACTTAATGGGCTTCGCCCTTTACGTGGAGTTTACGGGGTGAGGCGCGGGGGGGGGGGG
>JAISWI010000081.1 GCA_031270865.1 Oscillospiraceae bacterium | reverse complement strand
CCCTTGACCCCCTGACCAGCGTGACGCTGGACCCTCGTGGCCAGGGTAGATTGTTCCTCTATGGGACTTGCGTCCCAACTAAGATGAAAGGGCGGCTGATCCGTCATGACTAGCGCAGGCGCCGTTACTCACCTCCCGCCCAAACGCACGTTCGGGCAGGCCATCGCGCGGGACTTCAAGGTAAACTGGGCCAAGTACCTGATCATACTGCCGGTGCTTGCGTACTTAGCGCTTTTCGCCTATAAACCTCTCTACGGATTAGTAATCGCGTTCAAAGAATACCGCCCCACGCGCGGTATTGCTGGCAGCCCCTGGGTCGGCCTGAAACAGTTCCGCTCCTTCCTCAACGACGTCTATACCCCGCGTATCATCCGCAACACGCTTTCCATCAGCGTCCTGACCATCCTCTTTGGCTTCCCTGCCCCTATTCTGCTCGCGCTTCTTCTCAACGAGCTGCGCTCCGTCCGCTTCAAACGTGTTGTCCAGACGATCACGTACATGCCTTACTTCATATCTATGATCGTGGCCATGTCGATCGTCCGTATCTACACTAGCAGCGGCGGGCTCTTCTCGCAGTTCACCGTATCCTTAGGCGGCCAAGCCCAAAACTTCCTTATCAACCCGCGTTACTTCTACCCCATATACGTTATATCCGACTTATGGCAGTACATCGGCTGGAACTCGATCATCTACCTTGCCGCGCTTACCAGCATCGACCAGGAACAATACGAAGCCGCGCGTATCGATGGGGCTAGCCGGCTCAAGCAGGTCGTCCATATAACGATACCGGGGCTTGCGCCGACGATCGTGATCCTGTTCATACTGCGCATGGGCGGCATACTCAATGTTGGTTACGAGAAGGTCCTTCTGCTTTACAGTGACCCGACCTACGAGGTCGCGGATGTTATATCCACATACGTATACCGGCGCGGCATACTGGGCACGGCTGTCAGTTACTCGACCGCTGTCGGGCTGTTCAACTCCGTGGTCAACGTGGTATTCCTGCTTGGCACAAACTGGATCAGCCGCCGGGTAACCGAGAGCGGGCTGTTCTGACGGGGGGGGGGTGGAAGTATGGTTGCTGCTAAAACCGCGCGGATACCCGGTCCGCGTAACAGACCCACGCTTATCAAGCGTACGCCTGGCGAACGCGCGTTCGACGCGTTGAACATCGCTTTCATGGTTGTGCTTTGCGCGGTGACGATGTACCCGATGTATTACGTAGTATGCGCGGCGTTTTCAAGCAATGTGGAGCTGCTGATGCATCCTGGGTTCCTGCCGCGTCCGCTTGGGTTCAACGTAGGCGCGTTCCGTCTTGCGTTGAAGCATCCGTTACTCCTTAGCGGATATAAGAACATAATGATCATACTTGGCCTATCGCTGCCCATCAACATCATTCTCACGCTGCTGTGCGGGTATTTCCTATCGGCGAAGGATGTGTTATTCAAGAAGCCGATACTGGCCGCGATCATGTTCACGATGTTCTTCAACGCGGGCATGATCCCCAACTACCTGAACGTTCGCAGCCTGGGTTTATACAACAGCCTGTGGTCTTTGATACTGCCGGGCGCGATGAGCGTATACAACTCGATCATCTGCAAGACCGCGATGGAGGCGCTGCCTGACAGCCTGCACGAGTCCGCGAGGCTTGACGGCGCGAACGACCTGGTGATACTGTTCCGGATCGTGCTTCCGCTGATCATGCCGACGGTCGCTGTGCTGCTGTTGTATTACGGCGTGTCGCACTGGAACGCTTGGTTCAACGCGACGCTGTACATCAGCGAGGACAAGAAGCTGCCGATCCAGAACATCCTTCGCGCGGTGCTGATCCAGAACTCCTCGATATTCAACTCGGCGGTGACGGAGAACGACCGCATCAATGAGTTTGCGGAGACGATCAAGTATTCCGCGATCGTGATAACGACGGTGCCGGTGCTGGCGATCTATCCGTTCCTGCAGAAGTATTTCGTCAAAGGCGTGATGATCGGGGCGGTCAAGGGTTAGAAGGGGTTGACGGGAGTTTAGTGGTTTTGTTTGGATAACAGGCGCCTGATCCGCTTGCGGGTCGGCGCCTGTGGCGTGGGAGCGCTCATCGCTTCTTTAATGCTAGATATTTTTTGGATATAGTCAACAAATCTGATAACGCGTCTTGCTCCGCCAAGGATGAGCGGCTCACGTTACTCCTCGACCCATCTTGATAAATCCATCCAAAACCCGTATAATACCTTACAGCTGAACGCATTATTCCAGGAGGCCGCCACTGATGGAGAAATACCTTCGCGACCAGTTAGCCGCGACGATCCGTTACCTGCCCGCGTCGATCGCGGCGTCATACCTGAAGAAGGCTGTATCGCCGGAGTCTGAACGAATCCGCCGCCAGAATGGTGGTTTCATTCGCGGCGTATGCCATCCGACGGAAGATTTCGACCAAATTACAGGCGCGGGTATCCGCTGGATCCGTGTCGATATCCCTTACCCGTTTAGGGACGGCGGGCCAAGCCCTAGCTACACGGCGTTCAAGGAGCGCATGAAGCGTTTCGTGGACCACGGCATAAGCGTCATGGCCGTCACACCGTTCCCGAAGGATTTTATCGCCGCCGGTGTCGATCCGCGCAAGCCGGAGGATGAGCCGCGCGTACGCGAAATCGCCTCGTTCCTAGCGGCAGACCTGCAAGGGGTCGTCGGAGCGTTGCAGATTTGCAACGAGATGGGCGTCCCGCGCTTCATGGAACCGCTCACATCCGGGCAGGCCGTGCGGTATATGGGCATCCAGTTGGAGGCCGTGAGCCTGGTCAAAGGGGACGTCCTGGTGGGGTATAACTCCGCCGGGCCGCAGTGCGACCAACATGCCGCGATGCGCCCATTCCATAAATACTGCGATTATGTAGGATTTGACTGGTACGCCGGATGCTTCTTCAAGCGATGGAGCCGGATGTGGACGTATGACATGATCATCCGTTACCTGTGGGGGCTTACCGGAAAACCGGTTATCCTGTGTGAGTTTGGGTATATGGGCGGCGGCGCGCCCAGAACGGTCGAGGAGAAGCGCGGCATACTGAACCGTTACGGCGCGTCGAGCGAGGAGGAAGCCCGCCAGAACATCCGCGAGTTTGTGGAACGCATGCCGCCGCGGATGAAGGAGAAGGTCATCAATCACGCCTCTGGCGATTGGGGCGACTTCCTGTTTGAGTCCGACTTCAAGGAACACCTGTACTCCGAACTCCCCGCCGAACACGTGATGCCCGGCTGCCCCCACACCCCGGAAGGCCAGGCCAAGTACTACGCCGACATACTGCCGCGGCTGGAAAAACACCCCTATCTGGCCGGGGCGTTCATCTATTGTTACGCGGACTCGCGGCGGTGCTACTACTGCGGGCAGGAGGATTGTCCCATTGAGACGCAGTGGGGACTGACGACGGTGGACGGCAAGGAGAAGCCAGCTTACTATGCCGTGAGGAAAGCGTGGCTGAAGTAAGGAAGGCCGTTACCTCTTTATTTCCATAAAATGGTTATGATGACGGGGAAACGACACACGACTTACACTAGGATAGTCCAGTGATGAAAACATAACAGGTTGCGGCAAGGCGGCGTGTCTTCGGAAACGTTGTCTTGCTTTGCTTAGTAAATTTTCCCTTTATGCTTGTAAAGTTGTTGACGTTAACCCTAAATAGGACTATAATTAGTCCTAACAACGCGGATGGGGGGTGTCGGTATATATCCCGAAATCGAGGCGGAACTCGCGGCGTTGTCCGCTTCAATCAGCAGGATCAGTGGGCTTTGCCAGTTATGGGCGCAGAAGAACGGCGTCCTCTATGGAGTTGTCCAGGTTCTGTACATCCTGCGCTTCAAAGGGACTGTTACGCAAAAGCGGATCAGCGAATGCTGCGAGATACCCAAACAGACCGTTAATAACGTCATAAAGCAGCTTAAGGAGGACGGCTTTATTGAATTTGAGACGCGCGGCGGGGACAAACGGCAAAAGCTGATAAGGCTGACCGCGCTGGGCGAGGATTACGCCGCGCGGACGCTTGAGCCGTTTTTCAGGCTGAACCAGAAGGTGTATGAGCGCATCGGGTTAGATCCCATCCGCAGACTGGAGTCGGACCTGAACGACCTGGGTGACGCGATAGAACTCGAAACGCGGATCCTCGAATTGGACGGCGAGTGGGAGAACAGGGATCGCAAAGGAGACTTGGGATCCGCGCGGACTACATAGGGAGGGCAAGCGCATGACCACATTCTTCTTCACCGGAACGGGCAACAGCCTCGCCGTGGCGAAGCGGATCGGCGGCGAGCTAGTCTCAATCCCGCAGGTTGCGGATTCGCCTGGACAAACTTACCAGGATGACGCGATAGGGGTTGTGTTCCCGATATACAGCCTCTCCGCGCCCGGAATCGTCACGCGTTTCCTGGAGGGCGCGACCCTCAAAGCCGACTATAAGTTCGCCGTCGGCACATATGGCAATCATCCCGGAGCGGCCATGCTGAACCTGCGTAAGACGATGGAAAAGCGCGGCGACAGGCTCGATTATGCCGCCGCTGTGCTTATGCTGGATAACTTCTTGCCGGTCTTTGAAGTCGGCAGCCAGATATCCAAACTCCCGAAAAAGAACGTCGAGGAGGCTGTGGCCAAGATAGCCGACGACATCCGAGGCCGCAGGAATTCGGAGCCAGCTTCCTCGATTGTCGCGCGTATGCTAAGCGGCTTGCTGGGGCTTGCGGGAACGTCGTCCCAGGCGAAACAGGCGCGGAGCTACATAGTCAACAGTGAGTGTACCGCGTGCGGAACCTGCGCCAAGGTCTGCCCGACAGGGAACATAACCGTCGCCAGTAAGGTGGAGTTCGGCGAGCGGTGCGCCAGCTGCTACGCCTGCGTCCACCTGTGTCCTCACGGCGCGATACACCTGAAGAACGAAAGAAGCGGTAAACGCTGGCGTAATCCCGACGTGTCGCTGGGTGAGATAATCGCCGCCAACCAGAGGGTTTGAGCGCGGATCGCCCGCGTATCATATATCCCCATTCCGGCGCGAGACATAAGCAAGGAGGGCTTCTCAGCCCTCCTTGCTTATGTTGCGTGATCAGTTGACGACCAACTCGTAATCCGCGCCTTCGAACGCCTTCGCCAGCCGCTCCATCTCCGATTTCGGCGGCGCGGTCAGCACCTTGCTGGGATCCAGTTCCATGCCAAGGCTCCGGTACTTACCCGCGCCCAGGCTGTGGTATGGCAGCAGGTCCAGCCGCTTCACGCCGGGCAGCCCGGAGAGGAACTCCGCCTCCTCGCGCATGTTCTCCATCGTGTCGTTCGTGCCGGGAATCACCGGCGTGCGTACCCATATAGGGATGCCCTCACGCGCGAGGCGGCCCAGGTTCTCCAGTATGCGCTTGTTGGATACCCCGGTCACGCGCTCATGCGCCGCCTCATCCATCGCCTTGCAGTCGAACAACACCAGATCGGCGTATGGCAGCGCTTGTTGTATCACCTCGTACGGGAGGTTTCCGGCGGTATCGAGCGCGGTGTGGATGCCCGCCTCCTTCGCGGCGCGGAGCAGCTGTGCCACGAAGTCCGCCTGCAGCAGCGGCTCGCCGCCTGAACAGGTCAGCCCGCCTCCGGAATTCTTGTAGAACGGCGCGTCCGCCGCCACGGTCTTCATTATCCGCGCAACCGTCATGCTCTTGCCGACCATGACGAGGCTTCCGGCCACGCAGACCTTCGCGCACGCGCCGCAAGCGGCGCAACGGGTCAAGTCCACGGCGTGCTTGACCCCATCGGCGGTGGTATGGCATCCGTAAGCGCACGCCGCGACGCATCTGCCGCAGCCGACGCACTTATCAGGGTAAACGGACAACTGCGGGCGCGGGCTGTACGACTCAGGGTTGTGGCACCAGAAGCATCTCAGATTGCAGCCCTTGAAGAAAACCGTGGTGCGGATGCCCGGCCCGTCATGCACGCTGAAGCGCTGGATATCGAACACCAACCCCGTCGGCTGCTCGGCCTGGTTATTCCCACGACCTGTCTGCATACTGCGGCAACGCCCCTCAGCCCTGAATGATCCGCTCGACGACCAGCTTGCGGAAGTCTTGCGACAGCGTGGAGAAGTAAACGGAGAACCCCGTGATGCGGACGACCAGGTCCGGATGCCGTTCGGGATGCTCGTACGCGTCCAGGATCTTGTCGCGGTCGATGATGTTGATGTTGACCAGCGAGCCGCCCAGGTCGTTGCAGTAAGTCATCAGGAAGTTGGTTATGTTCTCGATGCCCTGCTCGCCCTTGGCCAGCGTCGGGTCTATCTCCAGCTGGATGGGCGCGGTGTTGCCCCAGCGAGGCTGCACGCTGGCGACCGCCAGACCCATCGCGGTCAACGCGCCCGACTCGCGGAACCCCGGTTCCGGGTTCGCGCCGTGGGTTATGGGTTCCTTCGCGCCGCGGCCGTTGGGCGTCGCGCCGACAGCCCTGCCCATCCCGATCGTGTTGGCCCATGAGAACAGGCCAGGGATGCAATTCCAGCCATCCGGCGTCGGGGACTTCTTGGTGTGGTGTGTCAGCCGCTCCACGATCTTAACTGCCAGCTCGTCGGCCAGCGTCCCGCCGTAACCGTAGTGGGGCGTGTTCTTCAGGTATAGCCGCGTCAGCTCGTGGCCTTCCCAGTTCGACTGGATGGCCTCGTCGATCTGCTCCCAGGTGTAGGTTTGTTCCTCGTTGACAGCGCGGTCGAGCGCGGCGAAGCTGTCCGCGACGGTGCCCAACGCGCAGAAGTCGATGCCGAAGTTATAATAATCGACGCTGCCGTGCGAGATGTCCACGCCCTTCTCAATCGGGCCGTGGCACATGAAGTTCAGCGCGATCTCCGGGCGCGACAGGTGCGCGTATTTCACGTGGTGGTCGATCGACTTCTTGATGACGTCGATCGCCGTATCCAGGTGTTTATCAAACAATTCCCATAGCCTTTCGGTGGAACGCTCGCCTTCCTCCATCATCTCCTGATAGGCGATCTCGAACACGCGGGCCATGTTGATCTTCACCGTGTCGTTGAGCGTGTACTCCGTGCCGGGCAAAGCGCACCAGTTGCATCCGGTCTTGTAGCGCGTCCGCGCCAGTTCCTCGGAGTAGCCGTTCTTGACGAAACCCTCCACCAGTACGCGGTCGCCGATGTAGCTGGGGTTGCTGCATTTGTCCTCGAACATGTATTTGACGGAGCTGCGCACGAACTCCCGGTCTATGTTCTCATGGATGCGCAGACACAGCGCGGTCGGGATCCTCAGCCAGTGGCTGGCCTCGATCGCGTGCCATGATATCTTGTTGGTGCGGTCCGCGCCGTCCGGATAGGTGCCGCCGATCTCGAAATACTGCGTATCCTTGAGCAGCAGGCAGGCCAGGTGGTACACGGCCTCATCCTCGGTAAGGCGGCCTTCCGCTATATCCTTATCATAGTACGACTTTAGAAGGATGTCTAACGCGCCGCCCGCGCCGGAGCCGTTGAATATGCTCGACTGCAGCAGGAACCATGTCAGCCACTGGCACGCCTCAAGGAACGTCTCCGGCGGCTCGTCTATCAATTTATAGTTCATGGCGGCCATGCGCTCAAGGTTAGCCTTCAGGTCGGGATCGGACTGCGCCGCCGCCGCGTCACGCGCCGCGTCCGCGTTGTGGCGAATCCACACCTGAATACCCTGGATAACCAATTCCTCCGCCTTGAGGAACTCCAGCTTATCCGGATCGCCCTCATGTACGCCCTGGTAATATCGAATCTTGTCGAGGATGCCCCTCCAACCCAGCTTGAACCCGATCTCCCCGACGTCATGGTGGAAATGGTGAGACCCGCCGACGCCGGAAACCATGTTATACTTCTCGTGGTACTTGCGCAGTTCCGGATAGTCGTGGTCGGGATGCCAGCGGTGGCCGCCCATCCATTCCATCTTGGTCATGTACGCGCCAGCAAGCGACGAGTACGGGTCGATATACGGCGGATGGATGTCCAGCAGGTGGTAAAAATTCTCAGCCCAGGCCATCGGGCCGTATATGCCGCCGTTCTCGTGGTTTGGCTTTAATTCATAGTGGAAATCTTCCGGCGGGACGATCCAGCCCTTGTCGTCGGTGTCGAAGAATCCGGGCCTGGTGTAATGCTTGAGCTTCTTCTGCGTCTCCTTTTCCTTCTGGATACGCAGGATATCCACTTTCTCGCGGAAAGTCAGCATGGTCAAACCCCTCCTGTTAAATTGTTCTATTATGCTTATGCGTCAAAAATTCTGGAAGAACTGTGTCGGGGCTGTACAAACCCCCGCCTTACCGCGCGATCCGCTGCGCGGTCTAAGACTGCGCAGCGGATGCTGATGATGTGGTAAGCGGCGCACCGATCCTAACGGCGGACGCTTAGAATATCCAGTTGTCGCGCGTGGGCAGCTGCTCGGTCATGTACTTGAGCATTTCCGGCAGCGCGCCGTTCTCGCCGGTGAGCAGGTAGTTGCGGTATTCCTCGATGATCGCGATGGCCTCCTCGTCGGTGGCGGCGAAGTACGCGCGCTCGCGGGTCATCTTCTCGCGGTCGCCGGCGAACAGGTTGGTGATCTCCTCACGGCGCGGGTAGGTCGCCATCAGTCCGTCGACCGGATAGCCGTCCACCAGCCGCTTGTCGCGGAAGCCGTTCTCCTTGAAGTAGGTGATGATCTCGTCCTCGCCGCCCGTGGTGCCGGGGTTCGGCTCGCCGAACCATTCCATCGACAGGTCAGCGAAGCGGATACCATACTGGTCTACGCCCCGCTCGCGCATCCACTGGTCGGTCGCTTCCTTGGTCTCGAGGTTCTTTTGGTTGTCGATGATCGACTGCAGCCTGCGGGGTTGCCCAAGCTCGTTGTATTCGAAGGTGACGCCCTCAAAACCGTAGCGGCGCAGGAGCAACCCTTCGTAGGTGTTCACATAGCTGATCCAGGCCAGGGTGGCTTCCAGGTTCTTGTTGGTGGTCGGGAAGATCCACACGTGGCTGCCGTTGCGGCCGTTCAGTTCCGTCTGCGCGTTGGGCGTGCCGTCCTTGTAGTACAGCGGCCCGAGCGGGATGAACTTCATTTCGGGGTTGGTCTGCAGGATCGTGCTCTTCTTCTGGCTGTCAACCCAGCCGGCGAACATGGAGGAGCCGACCGCGATCGTGCCATTGGCGTTCTTGGTATCTACCAGCTCGTCCGCGGTCGTGAAGCATTCCTTGTCCAACAGGTCTTCGGAGACGAGCTTGCGGACAAACAGCACCGCGTCCAGGTAATCCTGGCTGAGCATGTACAGGTCCACATCGCCGGCGTCGGTCTGGACGAAGCGCAGCGACGCGTCGGTCAGGTAAGGATTGCTAAAGCCGATGTAGGACATATCCAGCGCCCAGCCGTTATGCATGGTGGACAGCGGGATCACGTCGTTGCCGTTGATATCCTTGACGCCCTTGTCCTTGATGGCCTTAAGGAAGTTGTACAGGTCGTCCGGCGTGTGGACGCTCTCCGCGTCGATGCCGATCAGCTCGGGGATGTCGCCGCGCACGCCCAGGCCGTACGTCCAGTGGGTGATGTTGTCCGGGCTGCCGGGGGTTTCCATGGGCAGGATGTAGTGCTTGCCGCCGAAGATGGGGTCTTCGACGTCCACTTCCTTGAACTTCTGCGCGATGACGCCGACCTTGTAAGCGTCCAGCAGGTTCGGGAACTGCTCGAAGTAGTCGTCGATGGGCAGGAGCATGCCTTCCGAGGCGGCCTTCTTGATTACGGTGTTCTCGCCCGAGGGGCTTTGCCAGAAGGCGGCGTCCATCGCGTCGGGCATGTCTCCGGAGGCGAAGACCATGTTGAGCTTCTCGGTCTCATTCATCATGATCCCTTCGCGTATGATGGTCACGCCGATCTTTTCCCGGATCGCCTTGGCGACGTCGTTGTTGTACCAGTCGACCTTGTCGATGCCGGTGCCGCTGCCGTTCCAGACGTTGAGCATCGTGATCTGGACGTCGCCGTAGTGCTTGTACTCCGGCGTTTCGGGCGGGACGAACTCCGCCAGCGCGGCCGAGCCGACAAGCATGAGCGCCGCGAGGGTTAGGGCCAGGATCCTCTTCATGAACCATTTCCTCCTTTTTCATCCTGACAGGCCAAATGGTTTCCGGCCTGTTGGAACCTTTACAAGGTCGCGGCCTCAGCCTTTAATGGCGCCGACCATTACGCCCTTGACATAATACTTCTGAAGGAACGGGTATACGGCGACGATCGGCATGGTCAGCAGCATCACGAACGCCATCTGCAGCGACTGCGGCGTGGTCTGGTTGATCGCGTCGAACATCGCGGCGGTCTCGCGCCCGACCTGGATGGTCTGGGCGGCCTGCGCCTCGGTCAGTATCTTCTGCAGGTACGTGGCCGCCGGGTACAGCTTCTGGTTTGAGACATAGTAAGCGCCGGTAAACCAGTCGTTCCAGTGCGCGACGCCTATGAACAGCGAGACGGTCGCCATCACGGGTATCGACAGCGGCAGGTATATCCGCGCGATCACCCGCCACTCGTTCGCGCCGTCGACCACGGCGGACTCGCGCAGCTCGGAGGGTATCCCGTCGAAGAATGTGCGCATAAGCACCATGTTAAAGAAGTTGAATATGGACGGTATGACATATATCCAGAAGCTCTTGGTAAGGTTCAGCGCCCGCAGCAGGAAGTAGTATGGGATCATGCCGCCGCCAACGATCGTGGTTATGAAGAAATATATAACCAGCCATGTCCTGCCAGGCAGCGTGCGGATATGCATCGCGTAGGCGAACAGCGCGGTAAAGCTGATCCCCAGCAGCACGCCCAGGACGGTCCGGCCCACAGAGATGGTCAGCGCGTTGACGATCATGCGGCTGAGGAACGCCTCGCGGTAGTTGGCCAGCGTGAACACGCGCGGCCACAGGTAAACCCCTCCGCGCGTAAAATCCGCGCCGGAGTTGAACGAGGCTATCAGGATATACCAGAACGGGTAGAACGTCGCGAACCCGAACAGCCCCACGATCGTGTAGATGATCGCCTTGGCAACCATCTGGCCGGGCCTCCTGCGCGAATGAAAGCTCTGCATGCCGCTTCCCCCTTACCAGATGGAGATCTCGGTGACTTTTTTAGAAACCCAGTTGGTTGTGAACACCAGGGCGGCGGAGAACACGGACTTGAACAGCCCGACAGCCGTCGCGAACCCGAACCGCCCCTCGCGTATGCCCACCTTGAGCACATAGGTATCCAGAATCTGGGATACCACGATGTTGGACGGTTTCTGGAGCAGCAGCACCTGATCCATGTTCGCGTTGAGTATGCCGCCGGTGGCGAGTATGAACATGATGCCCGCGGTCGGGAGGATGCCTGGGAGCGTGATGTGCCACATACAACTCATCTTGCCCGCGCCGTCGCAGATCGCGGCCTCGTACAGTTCAGGGTTTATATTGGTTATTGCGGCGAGATATATGATGGTGCCCCAGCCCGCGCCCTTCCAGATATCCGAGAGCACGATCACCGGGTAGAAGAATCTTTGTTCGCCCATAAAGAATATGGCGGGCAGGTCGAAGGCGCGCATGCGGATGCTGTTGACCACGCCGCCGTATGGCGTGAAGATTATGTTCATCAGCGTGGCCACAACGACCCAGGAGACGAAGTGCGGCAGGTATGAGAATGTTTGGATGACCCGCTTATACTTCTGGTGGGTGATCTCGTTCATAAGCAGCGCGAGGATGATCGGGGCGGGGAAGCCCAGCAGCAGCTTGAGTCCGCTTATTACAACGGTGTTCTTGATGATGGACCAGAACTCGGAGGTATACAGGAATTGGCTGAAATACTTTAAACCCACCCATGGGCTGTGCAGGATGCCCATGTTAAACTTATAATCCTTGAACGCCAGCAGCACGCCATACATGGGCTGGTAGCAGAAGACAGCATACCAGATAAAGGCTGGCAGAGCCATCAAATAGATCGACCGGTGACGGATCACGCGCTTTGTCAGCGGTCTGCCACTAACCTTCAAACTACCCGCCAGCATATCAGCCTCACCCTTGCTCATTTTATTCAGTCTTCCGCAGCCTACAATGCAGGTGTGGATACCCTGTCATTGGGGGAAATGGAAGATTGTAGCCAACGATTCGACGAATCATTAGTGCAACCTTGTACATAATAACATAGTGAACGGAGTGTGTCAAGCATTCGCGCGAAGTTTCCGCCGTGATTTTTGCGGTAATCATGAGGAACGATTTGTATAAAAATGCTACAATAATAGAGGTAGGATGTTCGTCGCGCACAAAATCAGCTTGTGGCGGGATGTTTTGCGCGACTTGTTCAAAAAATTGGCGAACGAGGCGCAGGGCCTACGGCGGAAACAGGCGGGAAAGCTGGTCCGCTTGTGGGGAAACGCATGGTCAGGTTATAACATTGAGTTTATACTTATTAAGTTTCCAAATCCTGATATTCAAATATCGGTTGATGAAAAAGCTGATATTATCAATGATTTTTACCGCAACCACCCCAAACAAACACGACTAGAGATAGTTATCGTTAAATACTGCCTATAGCCGCAAGCCCCGCCTCTTGGCGGGGTTCTGTTTTGCGAGGCGCGTCTAATAAAGCGGCTCGTCCGCTTTTCGCGATCACTTCGCGGGGAAGAATGTATATGTAGTATTATCACCGATGCCACTGAATAAACCAATTACTATATCGGGATTATAGTCTTTGTAATTTTGCGCAAAATTACCCTTGAAATGGCGAAAATCATATTCATCGCACGTCTTAAAGACAAGCGGCAGGAAAGTAAACGTGGCGTTGCCGTAAGAATCGCCATAAGAAACAATTTTCAGATCAATAGGCGCGTTCTCGTTTCTATACTGAATATAATCCTTGTCGCCATAACCATAAATGCCATAGGGACTATTATTGAAGTAATTCAGCACATTTGCGCCGTGGTTTAAGGCAACATCATAGAAACTGCCCGCTTTATCAATTTTAGAGGAAGTGATCTTTACCGACATATTGGTATCAAACTTCGGGTAAATCACAGTAAAGTCGTCAACACCAACATAAGTGGTGCCGACGCGCTTGCCATCCGATCCAAGGAACCGATCCTTGTATACTTTAAAGTTAAAGTTGCTGTCGTCGGTATACAATGAATCAACGGCGGGAATAGCCCCGTTTGCCGTAAAATACTCTATAATCTTCTGATATGCCCAAAAACCTGCCTCGGCCTTCCAATGATGGTCGGTCTTATAGTGCAGACTGGCATAGTCCAATCCCTCATTATGGACAAGTTCACGTAAATCAAGGACAGGTATGCCCTCCGCCGTCAACTCTTTGGCGATTTGATCCCAGTTTGTGTTGTAACTGGTCGTTACCCCAGCCGGAAGCCCGGGATTATACTTGTCTACCTTATGCGGAGCAATAATAAAGAGATAATGCTTGCCGCGCTCTTTCTGCGCGTTATATATCTGCAACGCGCTGTTAACTATCTTTTTACGCGCGTCCGCTGATACAGCGCCTGTCATCCCTTCAAGGTTTCCATTATCCAACACTACGCGCTCGTTCATCACCCTTTGACCCATTATCCGCGCCATAAACCCATTAACATTGATGTACGCCCCTTTATGTCGGATAGGATTGCCCGTAAACGTCAGCATGCCGTTATAACTCGTGTTAATCGTGTCGCGCGCCTTTGTAAAATCTATCGCGGCGTCCTTTAGGTAATTTCCTAGATTGACAAACGTGGTCGGCAGCGTCACGTAGCCGACGAAGAATATCGCCGCGACGAATACGATCGCGACTGCCTTCGCGGGCGCGGCGGCTATCGAGGAGTCTTTAGCCTTCTCAGCCGCCGAAAGCGTGGCCTCGGCTATCCATTGGATCGGGCGCGGCGTCTTGATACGAACGGCTATCATGGTTTGCGCCTCCTAAGCGTTATGTATTTAGAAGTTAAAATAGATAAACGGGTTGTGCGCGCCCAGTATCAGGAACGATACCGACCACGCGAACAACCCGAGCGGGATCAGGATAGAGAAAATGCTTATAACTACCCTATATATATATATATATATAGGCTTCCACGCGCTCACCTTGGCGCGTTCGTCTAGTTTACGCAACCATATAGGCAGCGTCTTGAACAATTCCGTTGAGCACAGCGCGGCGAATATCAGGAACCACTTGTATTCGCGCAGCGCGTAGACGACGTTCGCGTCGGTAAGCGCGTTGCCGCTTAGCCCAAGCATCGAACCCATGTACCCGACCGCCTTGGGCAGGTCGGCCGCGCGGAACAGCACCCAGCCGAATACCACGGCCAGCAGAGTGAATGCCTGGTACAGCGCCGATTGGTATTTTTTCTTAAATCGCTTGGGTATATTCAACAGTTTTTCGCCGACAATCAGGCCGAAATACATCAGTCCCCATACGAGGAAGTTCCAGCTCGCCCCGTGCCAGACGCCCGTCAGCGCCCACACAACGAAAAGGTTTCGCGCCAGCAGCAGCTTGGTCTCCACGCGCGAGCCGCCCAGCGGGAAATAGAGGTAATCGCGGAACCACTCGCCCAGCGACATATGCCACCGCCGCCAGAACTCCGAAATCGATTTCGATATGTATGGATAATTGAAATTCTCCAGGAAATGGAATCCGAACATCCTGCCCAGACCGATAGCCATGTCGGAATAACCAGAGAAATCAAACAATATCTGGAAAGAATAGGCAATCGCGCCTATCCACGCGTACGCGACCGAACGCTGCGGATCGGCCATCGCGAACGCCTTTTCCGCGATAAGCGCCATGTTGTTGGCCAGGATTATCTTCTTCGCGAACCCGATGATAAACCGCTTGACGCCCTCGCTGAAGTCGGTGAAGGTCTCCTTCCGGTTGTTTATCTGGTCCTCAATGGTTGTGTAGCGGACGATCGGCCCGGCGATCAGCTGCGGGAAGAACGCCACGTAAAGCGCGACGTTCCACGGTTTTTTCTGCGCCGGGACGTCCTGCCGGTATACGTCGATCACGTACGACATCGCCTGGAACGTGAAGAAGGAGATGCCGATGGGCAGCGTGATCTTCGGCTCCGCGATGTGGAAGCCCGCCGGGTTGTGGTTCAGTATGTCGACGGTGAAGTTTAGGTATTTATACACAAATAGGAACGCGAGGTTCGCCGCGACCGCGAGATACATAAACCACCGCGCGGACATCCCGTTGTTGTGCCGCCAGTCCACAACCAGCGCCATCAGGTAGTTGAAGATGATCGAGGCGACCATCGCGGCGATAAACTTCGGCTCGCCCCACGCGTAGAACAGCAGGCTGAGCGCCAGCAGGATGGCGTTGCGGAACCGCCGCGCCGCGAGGTAATACAACCCCAGCGTAAGGGGCAGGAACAGGAAAACGAAGAGGTTGCTCGTGAACAGCATGGCGGCGCCTCGCAGTCGTCAAGTAAAATGTAAACATAGCCGGCCGCCGGAATGGTTCCGGGCAGCCGGGCTTACCCAACGGCAAGATTGTACCACTCGTGACATAATTTGTCAATTACCAATATCGCGCGACGTTTCTCACCGCGTCATCCGCGAATATTGTTCATAGGGTATGACATACTCCAACGGTTTTCCGTTGACGAAGCGCTCGATCTCCTCTACCATCGCGCGTGAAAAGTGTTCCACGCTGACCGCCCCGGCGGTGTGCGGCTGCAGCGTCACGTTGTCCAAGCGCGGGAGCGGGCTGTCCGGCGGGAGCGGCTCGGTCTCGAATACGTCCAGAACGGCGCGAAGGCGGCGCGTCGGGTCCGCCAGTTCCCGCGCCAGCGCCGCCTCGTCGATCACCGCGCCGCGCGCCGTGTTGATGAATAACGCGCCGTCCGGTATCAGGCGGAGCCGGTCGCGGTCCAGCATATGGTATGTCCGCGGGGTTTTCGACGCGTGAACCGATATGACGCGGCTAAGGCTCAGCGTATCCTCCAGCGTGGACAGTCTCGCGAACGGCCAGTCCGTCAACGCTTCATCGTTAACATAAGGGTCGTATACCCGCGCGGTCACGCCGAACGGACGGAGCAGGTCCAGCAGGTTCCGGCCCACCGTGCCCAGCCCGACCAGCCCTACCGACGCGCCGATCAGCGAGCCGACCTCGCCATGCCGCCACTCGCCGCGTCGGACGCCGCCATCCAGCGCGGTTATGTCCCGCAGAGCGTGTAACATGTACGCCAACGCGCCCTCGGCGACATAACGCGCCATCACCGCGTTCGCGCTCGCCACGGCGACGCCGCGATGGTATACCGCGTCCGTGGCCGTCGTCGCGACCGATCCGCACGGTATCGCGATCAGTTTCAGGTTAGGGCATCCGGCCAATACGTCCTCGGTGAGAAGCTGGCCGCCCGCCCATGATATTATTATAACTATGTCCGCGCCGCCGACGCCGCGCGCCAGGTCGTCGCCGTTGAGAACTCGGCCTGTGTCGTTCACGCGCAGCGCGGCGATGGAGGCCAGCCTGTCCAGCAGCTGTTTCGGGAAGAAGCGGTCACGAAGCGCGTCCTGCGGTTGCGCGAGGAATATTTCCATATATTGCCTCTCCACACAAATAATGGCGGTTTCCATGTAAGTATATCATATAGGAAAGGGTTCGGCAACGGGCGCGCCGCGCGATAATTTCCAAAATATAATAGGGCAGGCCGGGCTTGACATCATATAGTTATTGTGGCAGTATTGGGGCGGAACCTTTCTACTCTAAGGAGGCTCGCTTATGCCGGAAACCGCGCGTCCAGCCGGGAAACCCGTTATATATTCAGGCATCCAGCCCTCGGGCACGCTGACGATCGGGAACTACATCGGCTCGTTGAGCCGATTTAAGCAGCTGGAGGCCGACTTCGACTGCCTGTTCTGCGTGGTGGACATGCACGCGATCACCGTTCGGCAGGACCCCGCTCAGCTTCGCGGCAAGATCAACGAGCTGGCCGCGCTGTATCTCGCGGTAGGGCTTGATCCGGGGAACACCATCCTCTACTGCCAGTCGCATGTGCCCGCCCACGCCGAGCTTGCGTGGGTGCTGGACTGCTTCACCTACATGGGCGAGCTTCAGCGCATGACCCAGTTCAAGGACAAATCGGCCAGGCACGAGGATAACATCAACGCCGGGCTGTTCACCTACCCGGTACTGATGGCAGCCGATATACTGCTGTACCAGACCAGCGCGGTGCCCGTAGGCGCGGACCAGAAGCAGCATCTGGAGATCGCGCGGGATATAGCCATCAGGTTTAATAATATTTATGGTAATGTGTTCGTCGTGCCGGAGCCCTACATCCCCAAGATCGGCGCGAAGATACTCTCGCTGCAGGACCCCTCGCGCAAGATGAGCAAGTCCGACCCGGAGGACACCTTCATAGGCATGCTGGACCCGCCCGAGGTGATACGCCGTAAGATGAAGCGGGCCGTGACGGATTCCGGCGCGGAGGTAAGGTTCGACCCGGACGGCAAGCCGGGGGTATCCAACCTGATTACGATGCTTAGCATACTCACGGGCCGGACAATCGCCTCAGTCGAGGGCGATTACGTCGGCAAGGGCTACGGCGCGCTGAAGGCCGACGCCGCCGAAGCGTGCGTCGAGACGCTGGCGCCCATACAGGCCGAGCACAGGCGCTGGCTGGCCGATCTAACCGAACTGAACCGCGTTCTAAAGGACGGCGCGGACCGCGCGTCAAGGATCGCCGCGCGGACAATGGGCAAGGTAAGAAGGAAGGTCGGGCTAGCGCCGCTTAACTGACAGGGCGGATAGCGATGTGGGGTAATGTTTATGGCTATTCGACTATCTGGCATAGTTATGGAATCGATCGTCGACGGCCCGGGCATAAGGCGCGCGGTCTTCGCGCAAGGCTGTGACCATAGGTGTCCGGGTTGTCATAACAAACAGACGTGGGATAAATCCGGTGGGTTTAGTATGGAACCGGGCGAGATCGTCGAGAAAATGCGACAAAATCCGTTGCTGCGAGGGATCACGCTAACCGGCGGAGAGCCGTTTCTGCAGCCCGAGGGGATGGCGGAGCTTGCCCAAATAGCCCGCGACAACGGGTACGACGTGGTCGCGTACACGGGGTATAAATTTGAAGATTTGATTCAAAAAGGGGGGGGCCAAAGTCAAATCCGGTCAATGCTGAAACTTGTCGATCTGCTTATAGACGGCCTGTATGAGCAAGCGGATCGGCGGTTGGAGCTGCCGTTCAGGGGTTCGCTGAATCAGCGGCTGGTGCTGGCAAGGCAGTCGCTGAATGAAGGGAAACTGGTGACTTTGGATGAATCTAGGCTGTATGAACCATTCCCATCCATACATATTATGATGGAATAGGCGGTCCTCCGGGGGGGGGCCGGCGGACCGCCGCTCGTATATGTGAGGCCGTCTTCTGTGTGCTTTAGTAAGCGGGCAGGTCAGGATTCGGGCTTCGCGGAGCGGTCCGGGCTGTTCTTAGCGGTATCGCTGGGCAGGTCCGCCTCGCTGCTTTCGATCTCCCCGGTTTCGGCCAGCGCCTGTTGTATGGACACTAAAGACGTGTTATTGATGACAATCTCCCCGTTACGCTTGCGGTAAAACAGTACTTTATCGCCGTCCTTGATCTTTAGGAGACGGCGAATCTCCGCAGGGATCGTGATCTGGCCGTTTGTTGACACCTTCGCAAGATTCATAATGATACCCCCTGCTATTATACACCCATCCGGACCTCCTTACCATACTGCTTTAAGCAGTATAACATATGTATTGTCTGAAACCCAGGCGCGGATGGGCTGGCCGCGCGGGGGAATCCAACGTTTGCGAATGGACTACGGCGCGGCAATCTGCAGTCGGCAAAAAAACACTGCCCCGAATACATTTAGACTAATGAAGACAAGGTTTAGTTGCAAGTTTTTTGACGTTTTGCCAACGTTTGGAAAATTTTGCGGACTCCGCGGAAAGCGGGCGGCATGGAGGAACAACCTACCCTGGCCACGAGGGTCCAGCGTCCCGCTGGTCCCTCGTGGCCAGGGTGAGTTGTTCCTCCAGGAGACGCCCTCGCTTCGTCGCGCGATAAACTGCTTGATGCCCGGCGGCTTTGATGGTATACTATACATGGACAGGATACGATTGCCTTATCGGGCGATTGATGGTAAAGGACGGGCGGCTACCCGGAATGAAAACCTCTCGGTGGTATAGATGGATCGGCAGTATCCTGTTCCCCGTCGCGTCCCTCGCGCTGCTGGTGGTGCTGGGGTTCACGGCTGAGGACGTCCATCTGGCTTGGAACGCGCTCCTTCGTGTCAGTCCCCGCTACTTAGCGGCGGCTGCCTGTTGCTGGTGCTTGTATGTCGGAATCAGAGCGCTCGCCTTGGTAGTATTCTGCCGCTTCCAGGGCTGCTCTCTTAAATACGGCGGCGCCTTATACGTTACCTTCATCGGCCTGTTCTACTCTGGCATCACGCCTGCCGCCACTGGAGGCCAGCCTATGCAGGTCTACGAGTTAACCAAGCGCGGCGCGCATGCCAGTGTCGGCACCTCTGCCGTCGCTGTTGAGACTGCCGGGTTCCAGTTCCTTCTGGTGATACTGGCCACCTGCTTCTGGCTGGCTTGCCAAGGCACTATCAGCGCGACGATCTCCGTGGCCAAATGGGTTCTCATAGGCGGCTTCGCGCTGAACCTCGTGTGGACGGTCTTCCTGGCCATCGTGCTGGCCAAAGGCGCCTGGATTGCTCGACCCGTCGAGTGGACTCTCAGGATGCTTGGCCGTGCCCGCCTGCTCCGTAACCCAGAGCACAGGGTAGATCGGTTCCGTGAATACGTCGCGGAGTACGAGGCTATATCGGACCAGATGTTCAAGCGGCCGACGCTTATGATATTGTGCGCGTTGATGTCGGGGGCGCAGGTGCTTGCTTACATGAGCATGGTTTACTTCATATACCGTGGCTTTGGCTGGAGCGCCGCGCCTTACGGTGTTGTGACCGGGATACAGATGCTGTTGTACCTTGTCGCGTCCATGGTGCCCACGCCGGGAGCTACTGGGGCGCAGGAGGGTTCGTTCTATGTATTCCTCGGGAAGGTATTCCCTGAATCCAGCGTGTTTCCGGCGATGCTGGTCTGGCGGTTTTTCACTTATTACCTAATGCTGATCGCGGGCGCGGCGACGCTGCTGGCGGGGATGGTGAGGATGCGCGGGCGGCGCGCCGCGTCTACGGACTGATTCGCTGGGGAAGCGGTATAACGCCGCTATGGTGTGATGAATTATGAGTAAACGATACGCGGCTATTGCTTTCGCGTTCATGGTTTTGTTCCTGCCGCTTGCGTCCCTGGCCTCCGCGCCGACCTCGGCCTACGCGCCCTGGGAGGTGACGGATAGCCGCGCGGCCGCGGCGTACCTGGACGGCGACTCCGTGCCCGAGCGCGTGGAAGCCGTATCCAGCGAGGGGCGCGCCCAGCTTACGATCACCTTTGGGGATGGGCGTGTCGCGTCCATACCGGTCGGCGCGGGCGAGACTATCGCGCTGATCAAGCTCTGTTCCGCCGACCTGACGGGCGACGGTTCCAGCGAGCTGATAGCGCTGACGCGTGACCCGCCGCGCGACATATACACGGTTACGGTCGTCGATTCCCCCAGCGGGGACTTGACTTTGCTGCCCGTGCCCGACATGTCGGACGACGCGTACATATTCCAGGCCCGGTTTGCCCGGGGTTATGTATTGGAAATCAGCAACCAGACATATAGTTTTATGCAGAGCGTACCGGTCACCGCGCCTGAGACCCGCGCCGCGTACCGCGAGGACGGCACCGCGCCCACTTCACTGGTCGCAACGGTATCGACCCTTGCGGACTGCACGTTCGCGGCGTACGACGGACGCCCAGCGCTGGAACTGTGGCAGGCCATCGCCTCCAATGTCCAGAGCCAGACGCTGGGCTACATTGTCTCGACCGTCGTATGGCAGGACGGCGGGCCTAGGCTGGTCGGGCAGCGGTATTCGGTAAAATAACAAGTTAAGGAGCGGCCATGGGTAAGGTTAAGGTATTGACCGACTCGACATGTGATTTGACAGCGGACATAGTCTCGCGGTATAATATAGGGGTCATCCCGCTGTACGTGACTCTGGATAAGGACAGTCTGCGGGACGGCGAGCAGGTGTCGCCGCGCGACCTGTACGCCTACTTCGACCAGACGAAGAGGACGCCCAAGACCTCCACGCCGACGATCGGGGATTTTGTCGCGAGGTTCGAGCCGTACGCGAGGGATGGCCAGGAGATCGTGTTCGTTGGGATATCCGAGGCGATGTCCACCACGGTCAACAACGCCCGCGCCG
The DNA here is from genome assembly GCA_031270865.1 of Oscillospiraceae bacterium. Taxonomy (GTDB): domain Bacteria; phylum Bacillota; class Clostridia; order Christensenellales; family Aristaeellaceae; genus BNUH01. The sequence continues at coordinate 2,501 of JAISWI010000081.1, read as the reverse complement.
CGGCCGCCGAGTTCCCTGGCGCCGTGATCCGCTGCGTGAACAGCCGCAGCCTCTCTACCGGGGTCGGGCTGATGGTTATAGCGGCGTGTGAGCTGGCGGAGCGGGGTTTCGGCGCGGAGCGTATAGAGGCCGAGCTGATAGGGATGGCGCCCCGCGTGCGGGCCAGTTTCGTGTTGGACACGCTGACATACCTCTATTACGGCGGGCGGTGTTCGGCGGTGCAGTCCATCGGGTCGATGCTGTTGCGCATCAAGCCGCGCATAGAGGTCGTCAATGGAGAGATGGCGCCGACCGAGAAATACCGCGGCTCGTTCGCGAACGTGGCGAGGCAGTACGCGCAGTCCGCGCTGGGCGCGGCCAAACCGGAGTCGATCCAGCGCATCGATCCCAAGCGGGTGTTCATCACGTACACGGCCGACACTGAGCAGGCCGCCGTGGACGCCGTGCGCGAGGAGGTCGAGGCCCTGCGGTATTTCGATGAGGTGATTGAGACACGCGCGGGGTGCGTGATCACCAGCCATTGCGGGCAGAACACGATAGGCGTGCTGTTCGTGGAGAAGCCGTAGCGGGTCGGCGCGGCCCGCGAGTAACGGAGAGGTAGCGAAGCGGTCATAACGCGGCGGTCTTGAAAACCGTTTGGGGGAAACCCCGCGCGGGTTCGAATCCCGCCCTCTCCGCCATATCTGGACGTCGGAATGGATACGTTCCGGCGTCTTTGCTTGTTCACCCTTGATATTGCTTGCGATTTTGGGCCTTTGGTTTACATTATGCACAAGCTGTTTTGCGATATGGACAACCGATTTTGCCCTTTTGGACGGGCTTTCGCAGCGGAAAATTTTGTCCATCGGACGAGCAGGGTACACTATGCCATTTTAGGGCTTGTGCATTTTGGCATAGTGTACCCTGCCCGTCCCTTCTACACGCCGGTCTACAAATATACGGTCAAAAATATGCGGCACAAAGCAAGCTTTCGGACGAAAAAAACGCAGCCTATTCCGGCTGCGCTGATCCTATATTTGACTCCATAAAGCCGCTTCCTACGCAACGCTGACCGATATTTCCCGACCGTCTCTGAAGCGAACGCGGAGGTCCTCAAGGGTATGCACGGTCAGTCGCTCTACCGTCGAAATCCATAATTCTTCGTCGAAATCCACAAGAATCGAGTCGCGTTGGCGTATCGTCTCCAGAAAAATACAGACGCTCTCCCGCTTGGCGATGCGGGACTGCCGTTTTTCCGACACTTTTTCCAGTTCCGCTTTCACCGATTCGTAGCGACTGGTAAGCTCGTCATAATGCCTACGGTATTCGCCCTGGTCTTGAAATTGCCGCGCGTTGTCCAGCACCAGAGCCTCAAGCTCCGCGTACAAACCATCGCTGCGCTCCTGCAGGATCCGCGCTTCCGCGTCCAGATCCGATGTGTTTGTTAGCGCATCGAGGATCGGCTCCAAGGTGGATAGATAGCGTTCTTTGTCGGTAACCAATTGATTAAACGCCAGTACAAACGCCCGCTGCATCTGTTCAGCGGTTATATGCGTGGTGCGGCACCTGGATTCATCGCGGCTGCGATACTTGCCGCCGCACTACCATACCTGTCTCTTGTAGGCGTCGCGACTGTGCCAGGTTCTGGCGACGAAGCGTTCCCCGCACCCAGCGCAGAAAACCTTCCCGGAGAACGGACTCGCCGCGCTGCGACCGCTGCCAAGCTGCGCGTTTCTCGCCAATTCCCGCTGTACCCATTCAAAGGTCTCCATGGAGACAATGGCGGGATGGCTTCGCTCAACATAGTACTGCGGAACCTGTCCTTCATTTTTGACCATTTTCTTGGTCAGGAAGTTCTCACAAAATTTTTTCTGCAGGAGAGCCTCTCCTTTGTATTTTTCGTTGGTTAATATGGATTTTACCGTGCTGACCGACCATTGGCTTTTCCCGCCAGGCGTCGCTATCCCTTCTTGGGTGAGCTTGTCGGCGATTTGGCGGATGGTCTGTCCGCGCAGATACATCTGGTAGATGCGCTGGACGATCGCGGCTTCCCGCTCGACGATCTTTGGTCGGCCATCCGCGCCTTTTTCGTAGCCGAGGAAGGTTTTGTAGGGAAGGCTGACCTTCCCGTCGGCGAACCGCTTGCGCTGTCCCCACGTAACGTTCGCCGAGATGGAACGGCTTTCCTCCTGCGCCAGGCTGGACATGATCGTAATGAGTAGTTCGCCCTTGTCGTCGAACGTTCGGATGGCTTCCTTTTCAAAGTAGCATTCCACGCCGTGATCCTTGAGAGTGCGGATGGTTTGCAGACTGTCGACCGTGTTGCGCGCAAAGCGGCTGACGCTTTTCGTAACCAGCAGATCAAACTCCCCCGCCAACCCGTCGGCGACCATGCGTTTGAAACCTTCGCGTTTCTTCGTGTTGACCGCCGATATGCCCTCGTCCGTATAAATCCTGGTCATCTCCCAGTCGGGACGCTCGGCGATGTACTTGGTGTAGTAATCCACCTGCGCGGCGAAGGA
>JAISWI010000069.1 GCA_031270865.1 Oscillospiraceae bacterium | reverse complement strand
ACCCCCTTGCGGGGTCTGGGGCAGCGCCCCAGCGTACCCAACCCCGTAAACTCCGCGTAAAGGGCGAAGCCCATAAGGTTTTCCTATGCCCTGCGGGACTGAGGGTTGTTGGTTTCGGCCGGGGGACGGGGGGGGGGGGGGGGGGGGGCGCCCCCGGGGGGGGGGGCCCGCGCCCCCCCCCCCCCCGTCCCAACCCCACGCAAACCCCTCGTAAAGGGCGAAGCCCAAAAGGTTTATTTCTGCCCTGCGGGGCAAGGTTTCAGGGACGACGACCGGGGGACGTGGGGCTCTGCCCCACACCCCGCAAGGGGGTTTCACCCCCCTTGACCCCCTGACCAGCGTGACGCTGGACCCTCGTGGCCAGGGTAAGTTGTTCCTCAATAATAGTCATAGCGCCACCGAGATTGCCCGGTGGCGCTTAACTGTTCCCAAGATGCCGTCCGCAACGGATTTTTCACCCGCCTCCCCGGCAGGTTGGAACCCTGCGTCCGGTTTCTGCCGTCCCCTGGCCTGCCGCGCGTTCACAGTTGGGACAAGTCCCACCCCGACACGCGGCGGGGGGCATGACATCCATGGATCGACCCGGGATCCAGTAATCGAAATGTGGGTAAAATACGCCGCTCGCGAACATCCCAGGAATCGTCACATCTGACACCCCTATTATATACGCTCCCCCCGCGAACGTCAAGCCAAACTTACTCAATCGCCTTCGCCGCCAACGGCTCCAGCGTCAGTATCTTACCCCCATCCGCCGGCGCGCACCCCGCGTCCCCCAGCATAAACCCAATCGCTTCCCTCAGCGTGTCTACCGGCCTCACCTCAATCCCTATATCCTTAAACCTCGACTGCCAGTTCGCCCTCGGTATCAAAACCCTCTTCAGCCCCGCCCGCCTCGCGGCCTCAATCTTCGCGGGCACACCCCCCACGGGCTTAACCTCGCCCCTTACCGAAACCTCCCCAGTCAGCGCGGTCCCCCCATCGGCCTCAATCCCCGTCAACGCCGAACACGCCGCCACTGCCATCGCTACCCCCGCGCTCGGCCCATCGACCGGTTGCCCCCCCGGAAAGTTAATGTGCAGATCCATCGTCGGCCCCCCATACCCCAGCCGCCTCAACAGTGTCGCTACATTCTCCGCCGACCCCCTCGCGGTCGACTTCCTCCTCATTCTGTGCCCCTCCCCTCCCAATTCCTCCTCCTCTACAATCCCCGTCACCGTTACCTTCCCTGCCCCCGGCACCGCCACTGCCTCAATCTCCATCACTGCCCCCTGGTGCGATCCATACACGGCCAACCCGTGCACACATCCCACCTCTGGCGCGGACCTCGCCGTCTGATCCGGCCTTGGCTGGAAGTGGCTGCTATCCGCCACCCACTCGATGTCGCCCGCCGTGATCGTCGCCCTCCGCTCCAGCTGCGCCAACCCAGCGGCCATCTGCACGATATTCACCGCGTCCCTGCCGCAAGACGCGTACTTCCCAACCAACTCGGCCTGTTCCCCGCCCATCTCATACCCGGCGCGTCTTGCCGCGCCTGCCGCTATCGTGGACACCTCATCCGGCTCCAACGCCCTGAAGTATATCTCCATGCACCTTGACCTCAACGCTGGCGGCAAGCTCTCCGGCCCCCTCGTCGTCGCGCCTATCAGCCTGAAATCCGCTGGCATGCCCTTCTTGAAAATCTCGTGTATATACCTTGGCGTCGTCGTGTCCTCCGGGTTATAGTACGCCGACTCAAAGCTTACCTTGCGGTCCTCCAGCACTTTCAGCAGCTTATTCATTTGCGTGGGGTGCAGCTCCCCTATCTCATCCAGGAACAACACCCCGCCATGCGCCCTTGTAACGGCCCCGGGCTTAGGCTGGGGAATCCCCTGCACGCCCAGCGGACCCGCGCCCTGGTATATGGGGTCATGCACGCTGCCCAGCAGCGGATCAGCTATTGCCCGCTCGTCGAACCTGACGCATGTCGCGTCCATCTCCACGAACGGCGCGTCTTCCCTGAACGGCGTGCCCTGGCTTAGCTTGGCGGATTCCAGCGCGAGCCGCGCCGCGCAGGTCTTGCCAATACCTGGCGGACCATATATAATAACGTGCTGGGGGTTCGGCCCGTGGAGGAGCACCTTCAACGCTTTGACGCCCTCCTGCTGGCCGATGATATCTTCGAACCTCGCCGGGCGCACGCGCTCGCTCAGCGGTTCAGAGAGGTGGATGCCGCGCATCTTCAGCAGCTTATCCATTTCCTTGCTGCCCTCGCGCTTCACGGCGGGCTGCGCTTTGCGCTGGCTGCGCAGCTGGGTGAAGAAGTATACCCCCACTACGCCCGTCACGGCCAGCTGGATGACAAGCAATACGGTGCCGATCATTCGTTTCCCTCCTTACAGAACAACGCACAGCAAACTTCTGCGCTTCGGGTATATCATGCCCGGACGCGGACGCGGATCATGCGCCGCGCGTGTAAACAATCATTGCGATCCGGTAAAAAAAACTTCGCTCCACAGGTTGACAAAGCGGGGGTGTTGGAATATCATGTTAACACACCTCCAAACTAGGAAATGCGGCGGCGCTTATGCCGCGCTGTGAAGCGGAAAGAGAGGGGTTAGTTATGGCGAAGATTTACCAGAACATTACCGATTTGATCGGCGGGACGCCGCTGCTCAGGCTCAACGGCGTAGAGAAAGCCGAGGGGCTTCGCGCCGCTATACTGGCGAAACTGGAGTACTTCAACCCGGCTGGCAGCGTGAAGGACCGTATCGCCAAGGCGATGATAGAGGAAGCTGAGAAGAGCGGCAAGCTCAAGCCCGGCGCGTTGATCATCGAGCCTACGAGCGGGAACACAGGCATCGGCCTGGCTGCGGTCGCGGCGGCGCGGGGATATAAGGCGCTGCTGACGATGCCCGAGACGATGAGCGTAGAGCGCCGCAACCTGCTCAAGGCCTTAGGCGCGGAGATAGTCCTGACCGAGGGCGCCAAGGGCATGAAGGGCGCTATCGCTAAGGCGCAGGAGCTGGCCGACGCTACGCCGGGCAGCTTCATCCCCAGCCAGTTCACCAACCCGGCGAACCCGGCGATCCACAAGTCCACGACCGGCCCGGAGATCTGGGAAGACGCGGGCGGGAAGGTCGACGTATTCGTGTCGGGCATCGGCACCGGCGGCACGGTCACAGGCGCGGGCGAGTACCTGAAGGAGAAGAACCCCGCCCTGAAGATCGTCGCGGTCGAGCCGAAGGACTCGCCCGTGCTCTCGCAGGGCAAGTCAGGTCCGCACAAGATTCAGGGCATCGGCGCGGGGTTCGTGCCGGACGTGCTGAACACGAAGATCTATGATGAGATCATCACGGTGAGCAACGAGGACGCGTTCGCCACGGGCAAGACAGTCGCCAAGTATGAAGGCGTGCTGGTCGGGATATCATCCGGCGCGGCGTTATGGGCGGCGCTGCAGGTCGCCAAGCGGCCCGACAGCGCGGGCAAAAACATTGTTGTGATCCTGCCGGATACCGGGGAGCGTTACCTGTCGACCGCGCTGTTCGCCTAAAGCGGATACATATCATCCATCCAGCCAGCCAAACCAAAAGGCCGTACCGCACGCGCGGCGCGGCCTTTATGTTTACCCCGATTGTAATAACCATCTATGTGGTATGAACGCCCGGAAAAGCGCATACGCTGTTCCATGTTACGCATCATCCATTGGTAAATTGGAGGGGAAACGCATGGCGACGAGCATCGCGCATAAATCGGGCGTTCGCAGGCTGAATTCTAAATCGGTGCAATCAAACGGGATCCTCAGTTGGGCAGGCGCGGTGATAACGGGCGTGCTCGCGGCGCTGATCGTGACCGTGGCGGGCGTAGCCGCGTTCGCGCTGGTCGTGCGCTGGGTTTCCCCCAGCGATACGCTTATCTCCGTGATCAACCAGGCTCTCAAACTCATCGCGATAGCGGCGGGCGTGTGGTTCGCGCTGCGCCGCAACTCGGAGAGCGGGCTGCTCAAAGGCGCGTTGATCGGGTTCGTGTATATGCTGCTGGGCGTGGTCGCGTACTCGCTGCTGAGCAACCTGCCCGTCAAGCTGACCGCGTACCTGGCGGACCTGGGCATGGGCATCGCGGGCGGCGGGCTGTGCGGGATGATCCTGCCGGGGCTGGGGAAGAAGTAACGGGGGATGACCCCCTCTGCCGCTTCAGCGGCATCTCCCCTATGGGGGCGGCAAGGGAGTTGGAACGGACGGCTAGCAACGCGCCGCGTCCAACTCCCTTGTCGCCCCTTTAGGGGAGATGTTGACCGCAGGCGACAGAGGGAGCAACGGTAATTCTGCTACGGCAACAGGGAGCGACGTGAATCACACTGCGGTGACGGGGAACGGCGCGAATCACACTGCGGTGACGGGAAGCGGCACGAATCCCATTGCAGTAACGGGGAGCGGCGCGATTCCCTTTGCGATAACGGGGAACGGCGCGATTCCCTTTGCGGTAACGGGGAACGGCACGATTCCCTTTGCGGTAACGGGGAGCGGCGCGAACCCCTTTGCGGTAACGGGGGACGGTGCGAACCCCTTTGCGGTAACGGAGAACGGCGCGAATCCCATCGTAGCGGCAGAGGGGGGGGTATCCCAGACCGCCAACATCGCTTGACTGCGTTCCCGGCATATGTTAAAACAAATGTGAATACAGTGGATACTGAAAAGGAGGCGATACCCTTGCCTGTTATAACATCAGAACCAACCGTCATCACAACCAATCCCGTACTGCGGGCGATCGCGGATCGGCGCAGCATTCGCGGATACAGCCCCAAGCCGCTCTCACAAGACCAGCTGGACGCGCTGTTGGCCGCCGCGGTCCAGTCGCCCAGCGCGATGAACCGCCAGCCGTGGCATTTCTCCGTAGTGCAGAACCCCGCGATACTCGCAAGGATCAACGCGGAGATCACGGGCGCGATGAACAAGGATGTCGGCGACGTGTTCTACGCCGCGCCGTGCTGTATATTCCTAAGCTGTGAGCCGGACGCGCGGTGGTCGCGCCTGGACTGCGGCATCGCGGTAGAGAACATAGCGATAGCGGCGCAGGCGCTGGGCCTGGGCAGCGTCATACTGGGCATGCCGGAAGCGGCGTTCACCGGGGCAAACGGCGGCGAGCTCAACGCGCTGCTGAAGTTCCCTCCCACGTACAAATTCGCCGTTGCCATCGCGGTTGGCGTACCAACGACCACGAAGGAAGCGCACCCGCTGCTCGCGGACCGCATCGACTATATCGACTGACGAATCTTAACCTCACAACCCAACTCCCCCGCATAAATCCGCGCCGCTGGTCCAAACTACCAGTGACAAGGATTGTGCGGGGGTTTCATTATGATAGCGGTGCGAATCAAGTCCAGGTCGGAGATGGGGAGCGGCTCGCCCGTGCGCATCAAGGACGTGGCGTACGTGGTAAGCGACGCGAAGGTCAACGCCGGGGCGTTGACGCTGCCAATGCCCCGTGACACGGGCATATGGCTGGTGGACGCGGGTTCTATCCTGTCGGCGATATACAAGCATTACCCGTCGGAAACGGTGAGGCTGACGGGCGACAGCATCGGTTGGCTGAGGCGGCGCCCCGAGCGCACGATCAGGGCGCGTGGCCGCGAGTGGCTGAGGCTCATTTGCGCGTCGGTGTTCGGGCTCATCAATGTCCGGGAACCGCGTGTCCCACAGCTTGCGGGCGGCGCGATCCACGACGCGGCCAACTCCGCGCTGGCAGCCAAGGGCGAGCCCAACCCGGAGGCCTCCACATGAACAGCTGGAAGACAAAACGCCAGCTGGACATTGAGCGGCGTTACCAAACCCTGGTAGAGAGGTTCACGCCAAACCACTCGCTGGCGATGAACATCGCCCGCGCGTTCCTATGGGGCGGCGCCATCTGTACGCTGGGGCAGTGCGTCTCCGAGATCGGTAAGGTTTACCTGGGATTGGACCAGGCCGGTACCTCCGCGTTCACCGCGATAGTGATGGTGTTCCTGGGCGCGTTCCTGACGGGGATCGGCCAGTATGACCGCATCGGGAAACACGCGGGCGCGGGATCGATCGTGCCGATAACGGGGTTCGCCAACTCGATAGTGTCAGCCGCGATGGAGTTCCGGCGCGAGGGCCTGGTGCTGGGGATAGGCGCGAGGATGTTCATTATCGCGGGCCCGGTGCTGGTGTACGGGGTAGGCGCGTCGGTTATCGTAGGGCTGGCCGCGTATGTGGTATCATTATTCTAACCGGAGGGTGTAATGTCCAAACGCGTTGGGGAGGGCACGGTTGAGTTAACGTCAAGGCCGTGGGCGGCGGCATGGTCATCAACGGCGGGCAAGAAGGAACACAAGGGGCCGCTGGGCGGTTCGTTCGACTTCACGCTAGACGACGACCTGCTGGGCCAGAAGACTTGGGAACTGGCAGAGGCCGCGATGCTCCGGGATACTGCTATCCGCTGCCTGGATAAGGTGGGATTGAAGCCGGAGGACGCGGACGTATTGCTAAGCGGCGACCTGATCAACCAGATCATGGCCGCGCATTTCTGCGCGAGGGAGCTTGGCATACCCATGTTGGGGCTGTACAGCGCGTGCTCGACGATGAGCGAGGCGTTGGCGGTAGGAGGGATACTGGCGGATTCCGGCGCGGTAAGGCGGGCGGTATGCGCGGTATCCAGCCATTTCAGCACGGCGGAACGCCAATACCGCACGCCGCTTGAACAGGGCGGCCAACGTCCGGCCAGCGCGCAGTGGACGGTAACGGGCGCGGGCGCGACGCTGGTATGCGGAAGGGATTGGCTTCCCGAAGGCGTGAAGCCCGCCGCGGCGTTGAGGTACGCAACGATAGGCCGGGTGGTGGATTACGCGGTGCGCGACATGGCGAACATGGGCGCGGTGATGGCTCCGGCGGCGGCTGACACGCTGGCAAGGCACCTGCTCGACGTTGGGCGAACAGCGGATGATTACGATGAGATAATCACCGGTGATCTGGGTAAGGTGGGGCGCGAGTTGATGCTGGAACTGCTAAAGGAGAAGGGCGTTAAGGTTGATCCAAGCCGGGTGTGGGACTGTGGAGCGAACATATTCTCGCCGGAACAGGACACGCACGCCGGAGGCAGCGGGTGCGGATGCTCGGCGGCAGTGCTGAACGGTTATGTATTAGGAAGGTTCGCTAAGGGTGAGGTTAGGCGTGCGGCATTCATGGCGACAGGAGCGTTGCTGAACGCGACAAGCGTGCTTCAGGGAGAAACGATACCAGGTGTGGCGCATCTGGTAGTATTGGAGCGTGAGCGGGGATGATGTTCGTAAAGGCGTTCGTAGTAGGAGGGCTTCTGTGCGCGATTGGGGAGCTGCTGATACTGAAAACGAAGCTGACCCCGGCGCGGATTCTGGTAGGGTATGTGACTGGCGGGGTGGTTTTAGGCGCGTTAGGGGTATATAAGCCACTTGTGGAATGGGCTGGGGCCGGAGCAACGGTGCCGTTGACGGGATTCGGGTACGCGTTGGCGAAGGGCGCGATGGATGGAGTGGCGGAGAGCGGCTTACTGGGCGCGTTTACCGGGGGAATCACCGCGACGGCTGGCGGGGTCGCGGCGGCAATCTTCTTTGGATACCTTTGCGCCGTCATTTTCAAGCCTAAGACTAAAACTTGAAGGGACGGCTGATCTACCCGCTTGTGGGGTATCGCGTCGCCCCCTCTGCCGCAGTGACGGCAGAGGGGGCGACGCGAACTTCGCTGCGGATTGTAGAGAAGACCGCACCCCCTACCCTACGCCTCATGAAGCACGGGCCGCCGCTCTAGTTCCTCAACCAGCGCAGCCTCTTCCGCTGTGCGCGACGCGCCGGGTATCTTCTTAAGATAATCCTCCACAGCGGCCTTGATCGCCTGTTCCGCCAACAGCGAGCAGTGAATCTTCACTGGCGGCAATCCGCCCAACGCCTCCGCCACGGCCTTATTCGTCAGCCTCAACGCTTCCACCAGCGTCTTACCCTTAACCAACTCCGTGGCCATACTACTGGTTGCTATGGCCGCGCCGCAACCGAACGTCTTGAACTTCACATCCTTTATCACGCCATCCTCTACTTGCAGGAACATCCTCATTATATCCCCGCACTTCGCGTTCCCAACCGTCCCAACCCCGTTCGCCCCATCTATCTCGCCAACGTTGCGCGGGTTCATGAAATGATCCATAACCTGCTGCGTGTACATCCCAAAACCTCCTTCCCCTTACCTCACGGCCACAGCGTCCGCGTACAGCGGCGACATCTCGCGCAGCCGCGCCACAATCCCCGGCAGTTCCTCCAGCACATAATCCATTTCCGCGTCCGTATTCTCATCGCTCAACGATAACCTTAACGATCCATGCGCTATCTCATGCGGCAGCCCGATCGCCAGCAGCACGTGCGAGGGATCCAGCGAACCAGACGTGCACGCCGACCCGCTCGACGCCGCTATCCCCTTCATATCCAGCGCCAGCAGCAGCGACTCGCCCTCCACATACCTTATCGAAACGTTTACATTCCCCGGCAGACGCTGTTCCCGATCCCCGTTCACCCTTATCTCCGGTATCCTATCCAGCAGCCCGTCTATCAGCCTGTCGCGCATCCCCCGCACGCGCTTGCTATTCTCTTCCAAACGCGCCGCGGCAAGCCCTATCGCCTCGCCCATCCCGACGATATACGGCACGTTCTCCGTCCCTGCCCGCCGTCCCCGCTCCTGCGCCCCGCCGTGCATGAATGTATCTACGCGCGTACCCTTCTTGATGAACAGCGCCCCGATCCCCTTCGGTCCATGGAACTTATGGGCCGATAACGACAACATATCCACGCCCAGCGCCTTCACGTCTACCGGGATCGAACCGACCGCCTGGACCGCGTCGGTGTGGAACAACGCGCCATACTCATGCGCGATGGCTGCCAGCTCCGCGACCGGCTGTATCGTTCCAATCTCATTATTGGCCATCATGATACTTACAACAGTGGTATCCGGCCTCACAGCGGCGGCAAGCGCGGCGGGCTGGACTAATCCCTGGTCGGTCACGGGCAGGTATGTAACCTCGAAACCCTGCTTACCCAACTCCTCGCACGTATGGAGGACTGCGTGGTGCTCGACCGCGCTAGTGATGATATGGCGGCCTTTCTTGGCCGGCCTGGCCGCCGCGCCCTTGATCGCCCAGTTGTCGGACTCCGTGCCGCATCCGGTGAAGAATATCTCCTCCGGCGACGCGTTGAGCGCTCGGGCCAGCTTCGCCCGTTGTTCCTCGACCGCCTTACGGGTTTCGCGCCCGTAGGCGTGCACGCTTGACGGGTTGCCATACAGTTCCGTGAAATACGGCGTCATCGCGGCGGCGACTTCCGGCTTCACCCGTGTCGTCGCGGCGTTATCCAGGTACACGCGATGGTTGTTCATACTATCACCTCGTCCGCTATCGATTCCTTATATGGCCCGCCGCCGGGTTCGCTTGAGATCAGTTCCGCCAGCGTTGTGTTGTCCAGCACATCCTGTATCGCGGCGTTAAGCCGTTCCCACAACACGCGCGAGGGACATACGCCCGCGCGGGCGCACGCGTCCGGCTCACTCACGCAGTCCGTCAGTTTTACCGGACCCTCCAGCGTTCGCAGTATCTCGCCGACACGCATGGATTCCGGTGGCGAGGCCAGCTCATACCCTCCGGCCGCGCCGCGCGCGCTCTTGACCAGCCCGGCCCGGCGCAGCGGCGCGATCAACTGTTCCAGGTACTGCTCTGGCACGTCTTGACGTTCCGCGATAAGCCGCAGGGATTGCGGGCCTCCTCCGTACGCCAGCGCGAGGTCGAGCATCGCGTGCACTCCGTATTGGCTGCGTGTGGATAGTTTCATAAAGAATACCCCCGCTCCGCAGTATAATTCCGACTGCTTTCGTCGGATATATTATACCACGGAACAGGGATTGTCAATACGCTAAACACACAAGTGAGAATATTTTTTATGGGGCAGCGGAGAGGACGCGCCTTGACACTGTGGCAGGATTCAGCCTCGCCCCCCCTGTCGCTGCGACGGCATCTCCCCTAAAGAGGCGACAAGAGACTTGGAACGGCGTGTTGCGGCTCGTCTGTTTCTATACCCGACGCAACGGGCGCGTCCAAACTTCTTGCCGCCCCTTTAGGGGAGATATCGCCGCAACGACGGAGAGGCGAGGCAAGTCCCGCAGCAACAAGCAGAGAGAGAGCCAGACCCCTACATGACAAACATAATCCTCCCCCGCACCGCGCCCGGCTCCTTGAACAGCTCGAACGCCTTGCCCGCGTCGCTGAGCGGCGTTTCCGCCGCCACCATCGCAGGATCAAACCTTAGCCGCCCGTCCGCGAACGCCCGCGCGGTCAAACCCCACTCACGTCCAGGGAACGGCGCGGAGTACCCCATCCAGCTTCCTGTCAGCCGGAACTCCTTGCGGTTCATCAGTTCCCACTGGCGCGGCTCAAACGTCAGCGGCGTATGCGGCGTGCCGATGAAACATACCTCCGCGCGGTTGCCCGCAAGCTCGAACGCCATGCCCATCGTCACGGGTGAGCCCGCCGTCTCGAACACCGCGCCGAACCCGCGCCCCCCAGTCAACGACCGCGCCTCATCCATGAACGCCACGCCCCGAGTGTTAACTGTATACTCCGCGCCCAGCCTCCGCGCCAACGCCAGGCGGCTGTCCTCCAGGTCGAACACCGTCACTGTCCGCGCCCCGAAGATCCTCGCCCACTGCGCGGTAAACTGGCCGATCGTGCCGCCGCCCAGTATCGCCACGTCCTCGCCGCCGCGCGTCCCGCTCAATACCAACCCATGCAGCGCAACGGTCGACGGCTCGAACATCGCCCCCTGGACGAAAGGTATGGTCTCGTCGAAAACAACGGCGTTCATCTCTGGCAGCGACACATACTCCGCGAACGCGCCCTGCCTCCTTGACCCGATGAAGCTGTAATGTTTGCATAACGAGTAATCCCCGCGCGAACAGTCCTCACACCGCATGCACGGCAGCAGCGGAGCGCCAGCCACGCGCTGCCCGGCCTTCACCCGCGTGACGTCCTCGCCGACCTCCTCAACAACGCCCGCGAACTCATGCCCCAGCACGATCGGATATCCATGCGCCCCGTTATACAGTACGCGCGGCACATCGCTGCCGCAAACCCCGCACGCCTTCACGCGGACCAGAACCTCGCCCGCGCCGCGGACTGGCTTGGGCATATCCTCACACCGGATGTCCCCGTTGCCGCACAGCACGGCGGCTTTCATCGTCGCTGAACCTGGCATACTGCCTCCGTTATACTATCATACCATCATGCCGGACAACCGGTTATATAACTCGCGGTATTGGCCGTAAGCGCTGTCATATACGGCGGCTGACGCCGGATCGGGGTAATGCCGACGCTTGACCACAACGATCCGCTCTGCCGCCAACGCCTCGCCATCAAACAATCCCACGCCCACGCCCGCCAGTATCGCCGCGCCCAGCGTGGTCGCCTCGTCAGTACCCGGCACGGCGATCACGCGCCCGGTCACGTCGGACTTGACCTGCGTCCAAACCAGGCTGTTAGCCGCGCCACCCATCGCGCTGAGCTCGCCGACCGCCGCGCCAGCCGCCTCCGCCGTCTCAAGGTTGTGCCGCAGGGAGAACGCCGCGCCCTCCATGCACGCGCGGATCAGGTGCGCCCGCGTCTTGCCGTAGTCCAGCCCGTAGAACACGCCCCGCGCGTTGGGATTCCATATAGGCGAACGCTCGCCCGCCAGGTACGGCAGGAACACAAGCCCGTCACTACCGGGCGGGACCGTCGCGGCCAGAGCGTCCATCTCCCCGAACGACAACTCCGGGCAGATAGTCCCACGCAGCCACCGCAGCGCCCCGCCACCGCCAACCGTGCCGCCCTGCAGCAGCCATAGTCTCGGCACGACATGCCGGCTTAGTATCAGCCGCGGATCGGCGGCATACTCGCCGAGGCAGACGCTCATCCCTCCGGCCTGGCCGCCCTGTTCCTGCGTCTGTCCGGGCCTGACCACGCCCGCTCCGAGCGTCCCGCACGCCGCGTCAAGCCCGCCAGCGACTACGGGCGCGCCGGACGGCAATCCCGTAGCCGCCGACGCTTCCGGCGTGACGGTTCCGGCGACAGCGCCGCATGGCAGTATCGTCGGCAGCAGCGACGGCGGCAGACCCAACTCCCGCAGCGCGTCCATATCCCAGCAGCCCTTGCGCGTATCGAAGCACTGCAGCCCGTATCCCTGCGACTCATCCTGCGCCGCCACGCCCGTCAGCCTATACACGATGAAGCCGTTGGACTGCAGGACACGCGCGGCGCGATCGTATATATCAGGATGATGGTTTCGCATCCATAATATTTTAGGCAGCGTGTAACTGGGCTGAGTGGGATTGCCGCACAGCCTGAACAGCCTCTCCTTGCCCAGTATCCGATCGATCTGAGCGCACTCGGCGGCTGCCCGCGTATCCATCCAGATGGGACAATCCGCCAATACCTGTCCCTCTTTATCGATGAATACCGCCGACCAGCTCTGTCCCGCCACGCCAACGCCGGCGACCTCCGCCGCCGGATGCCGCGCGGTCAGCCGCTTCAGCGCGAGGCATGCCGCCGCCCACCACCTGTCGGGATGCTGCTGCGCCCAACCCGGCCTTGGCCTATCTACCGGGTAAGGCTCAACCTCCCGCGCCAGCAACGCGCCGTCCACGCCGAACAGCGCGGCCTTGACCGCCGACGTGCCGATATCAAGCGCGATCAGCGTCGGCACGTCACGCCTTGCCCTTCGCCCTGCAGACGCGAATCCACTTATCGGTAACCGCCTTGACCGCCTCGCGGCCATCACGCAGGTATATCTTCGGGTCGTATGTCCGCTCATGCTCGGCCAGCGACAAACGTACCGCCTCGGTGAACGCGACGCGAAGCTCGGTGGCGACATTCACCTTGCGCATGCCGCGCGAGATGCACGAGCGCGTTTGGTTGTCGGTTAGCCCCGACGAGCCGTGCAGCACGAGCGGGACGTCCACCATGCCCGCGATGGTCGACAGCCGCTTGGCGTCCAGCTTCGGCGAGGCGGTGTACACGCCGTGTGACGTGCCTATGGCCACGGCCAGCGCGTTCACGCCCGTGCGCCGCGCGAACTCCGCCGCCTGTTCGGGATCGGTCAACTTGGGCCGCGCCTCGCTGTCGTCCTCCTTGCCGCCCACCGCGCCGATCTCGCCCTCCACCGGAACACCCCCGGCCATTGATACCGCGTACTTCGTAGTCCTAACGTTCTCCTCGAACGGCAGTTTCGATCCATCGTACATCACGGATGTGTATCCGGCCTCCAGCGCGGCGTATACGCATTCCAGCGTATCTCCATGGTCAAGGTGCAGCGCGACCGGCACGGACGCGGTCTTCGCCAGCGCGGATACCATTCCGGCGAACACGGCGGGCGGGGCGTGCCTCAACGCGCCCGGCGTGGTCTGGATGATCACCGGGGCGCGGAGCGCCTCCGCCGCCTCGATCACGCCCTGGACCATCTCCATGTTCTCCACGTTCAGCGCGGGGACGGCCCACTTCTTCTCCTTGGACATTATATCGGTCATTCTTACTAACATTCTACGGCTCCGTTTCCATTTCGCGCCACGGTATCCCAAGCCCCACGGCACCGGACAGCAGCGCGTCCACGCGCGTAAGAAGCGGGAACGCCTCCAGCCGCGCCTTGCCCTTCGCGGCCAGCAGCCGTATCGCCCGGGCAACGCGCCGCGCTATCACGACAGATTCCAGCGTCACACCGTCCAGTTGTTCCATCGCCTGGTCGAATGGCACGCCCCGCCCCAACAGTATGCCCAGCCTGCGCGTCCTGCCGCCATATATGGTGACATAAAGGTCGCCGACACCGTAGGCAAGGTTGGATTGGTCCGCGCCGATGAGATCAAGGACGCGGCCCATCTCGCGGACACACTGCCCGAACAGCGCGGCCTGCGGGTTATACGCCTGGGCGCAGCCCTCGCCATCCGCCAGCTCGGTCATGCCCACGGCCAGCGTCACGGCCAGCGCGAACGCGTTCTTCAGCGCAACCGCGCACTCCACGCCCTCAACGTCAGTCGACAGGCTGACATGGTAGTAATCAGTCTCCAGCGCGGATTTCAGTTTCCTTAACACGCCAACGTCGCCGCCGCAGAACACTACCGCGCTGTGGCGGCGGTCCGCCAACTCGTAGCTGGTGCACGGTCCGCCAATCGCGCAGAACGGGATATGCCTGCCGACGCGTTCCGCCCAGAACCTCGGGAACGGCGTAAGCGTGCCGTCGCCGTTATCCAGCAATCCCTTGGTGACCGACAGCGTGGGCATTCCCTGCGGCAAGCGCGGCGCGACCGTCCCGGCGAACCAGTCCACCCCGAAACTGGATACTCCGCACACCAGCATATCCGCCCAGTCCAGCGATCGATCCAGCGCGTCAAGGCTGAACGTGTCGAACTGTATGCCATCCGGCAGCGGGCGGTCCATCGTCAGGTGCCGCCCGGTCCGCCTGGCGTGTTCAATGATGGCGCCGTCCAGCGGCGTGCCCATTATCCGCACGGCGTTATGGCTTGGGTTGTCGCTCGCGGGGACGCTCATCGCGCTGCCCATCATCCCCGCGCCCAGTATCAATATATTTGGCATCCGTTATACTCCTAGCGTCAATCAATGCCCGCTGTACGCGTGGAACGCGACCGTCCCGGCCAGGTTGAACCCAGCCAAAACTAGCAGGAACACGCGCTCCGGCAATCCCGGCTCGCGGCGGCTGCGCAGCCTTAACACCAGCAGGCCCGGCAGCATGTCGCAGATATACCTCGCGCCGTACTGCCAGCCGCCGAACGTGCGGTGTGACAGCAGAAGCGCCAGGTGGATAACCAGCGCACCCAGCAGCAAGCGGTCCCCGGTATCGGGATCCCTGCGGATAAGCGACGTGGACGCGTCCGCCAGCATCGGCTGGGTGAAGTACACGGCAAACCCCAGCGTCAGCGGGAACGGCGCGCCCGGCGCGTCATACGGGTAATCCACAAACGGCGGGCGCAGTATGCGGAACAGGTTCACCGGGATGTGGCGCAGCGCGAACTGCGTCTGCCCGGCGCGTGTGAACTCCGGCAGGTAGTTATGCCCGAACTCGAGCGGCGAGCCGAACCTCACCCAATTATACCAGCCCATCGCCCCGGCAGCCATCGCTGGAGCTATCCAATACGGCAATACATCCTGCGCGAACCATACCACCGCGTCCCTATCGTCAGGCGGATCGGCCTGACGGCGCGCCCACACCAGGAACGGTATGTATATCCCCTGGAACGGACGGCATCCAACGGCAAGCGCGATGGCCAGCCACCCGAAAAACCGCCGCGCCTTCCCCGGACCCGGCACGCCGTGGAACGCGCACAGCGTCAACAGCAAGCCCAGCGCCTGCGCCTGGTACCATACCCCGCCGGAGAAGCCGCCGCCCGACACGCCCACATCCAGGAAACTCCCGCCAACCAGCGCCAGCGACGCCAGCGTTGCCGAGGCCAACGCGCTGACATGCCTCCTGCCGATGCAATAGGCCACCGGGTAACACAGCAACAGGTATACAACCGTAAGCAATCCGCTGGGCGCGCCGTCCGGCATCACCCACTGGAGCGCCCATATCGGCAGAGTTGGCACGGGCGGGAAGCTGACATAATACTCGCCATTGAATACCGCCAGCTCCAGGTGAGGCAGGTTGTCGGGCAAATGGGTCATGCCCGACCGCCATGCCTGCGCCTGAAGCGCGTAACTGTCATAGCCGCTTACGGCGAACAGGCTCGCCCCGTTCAGTATCGCAGCCGTGGCGACGAACGCCGCCGCCAGCGCGAATCCCAGCCACGCCCATCCCGGATGGTTTACGCCAGCCCCGTCCCGCTCAGTCCGCCGCTCAGTCAACCGCATAAAAGCTAACCTTCGCGCCAATGCCGCCGCTCGTTAGTATGGTTCCATCGGACAGCGCGAGTATGCACTCAACCCCGTCGGTGTCCTCAACCAACGCCATCGCCCGCCGTGAACCCAGCAACACGCATATTGTTGAATACGCGTCCGCCCAAACCCCGCTGTCCGCGATGATGGTCGCGCTCCATACGTCGGTATCGGCGGGCATTCCCGCGCGCGGGTCAAGTATATGATGATATAACATACCATCCAACTCGAACGAGCGCTGGTATAGTCCAGCCGTCACAACCTTTATGTTGGGCGCTTCGATTACCCCCAGCAGTTCGTCGGCGTTCCCGAACGGTTTCTGGACGCCCACCCGCCACGGCTGTCCGTCGGGACGAACACCCAGCGCGAGCACGCTCCCGCCCAGGTTGACAAGCGCGTTGGCCACGCCTTGCCCGGCCAGAATCTCCTGCGCGATGTCCAGCGCGTAACCCTTGGCCAACGCGCCCATATCGACAACGCCGCCGTTAGTTATCGAGGCGCGGCCATCCCCGACAGCCAGGTTATCTATTCCAACATGGCTTACCGCAGCGTCCAGCGCGGCCTTATCCGGGATGACGCCGCCGGGGAAATCCCACAGCAAGCTTGCCGTGCCGACCGTTATATCAAACAAACCATCGCTGATACGCGCGGCCTCAACCCCTATCCGCAACAATGCCTCCGTGTCCGACGATATGGGCACGCTCACGCCGTCCGCGCCATTCAGCCGCGATATCTCGCTGGATGGGTCGCGCATGTCCAGCAGTCCGTCCAGATCTCGGCACGCGTCGAACACCCGCTGCGCCGCGCTAGCGTCCCGCTCGTACAGCGTGACCATCGATACCGTGTCCATGAAGTCGAGCGCGGTCGAGGTGACGACCTTGGGCGCGGGTGCGCACGCGGCCAGCGCTGCCATTACCGCCAGCGACAGCAGCCATGCGGCGCTTCTGCGCACCGGATCTATTCCCGGAGTCCCACGTCCCCGGCCGTTGTCTCCGAAACGCAAACCAGCGGCGCGTCCGCGCACCGGGTTTATTCCAGCACCGCGCCGCCCGGATCGTCCGCGTTTGCGGCGGCGGTGTCCTCCGAGCGCGTCAGGCGGATCGTCTTGCCTGCCTTGTCCTGCAGCGATAGCGTCTTGGCCGTGTAGTTCAGTATCCGGAAGTTTTGCGCCAGGTCGTCCGGGTTATTCCCTGTCATAAGCCCGTAGTTGACCACGTTGAAGTAGAAGCCGTCCTGATCCGCCAGCACCGCCGTGCCGTCGTCCGAGAACGCGTAACGCTCGTCCTTCGTGGAGATCCACTCGCCCAATATCTGGTATATCCTGCGCTCGCGAAGGCGTTTCGCTTCCGATGAGCCGCCCGCGTTCTCCAGGTACGCCCACGCGTCCAGCTGTCTGCCCTGCCC
This sequence comes from Oscillospiraceae bacterium, assembly GCA_031270865.1. Lineage (GTDB taxonomy): Bacteria > Bacillota > Clostridia > Christensenellales > Aristaeellaceae > BNUH01. The sequence goes on along the minus strand of JAISWI010000069.1, from coordinate 42,123 downwards.
TATCAGTTCGCCCGCAATCGTCAGGTTGCAGGATTCGTATATCTCGCGAATCTGCGCGTACGCCTCAGGCAGGTTCCCTATCGGCAAGCCGCTGAGCAGGTCGATGACCTCCTGAAGCTGTCCAGACTGCCGCAGCGTTCGCGCCTCATCCAGCCTATCGGCCAGCCACAGGTCGTAGCACTCCGCGCTCTTGGCCCGCGCGTCCGAGAACGCCGCTACGCTGTCGAACAACTCCCCGGCGCGTTGGTAGTCCAGCCGCTCCATCCAGTTCATTGCCTCGTCGTAGACGGCCTGGTCGTGGCGTTCCGCCGCGTCCTTGTAGTCGCCCGCCGTCAGGTACAGTTCGGCGGCGCGGGGCAGGTCGCCCGCGCTTTGGGCGTTGCCCGCCATCTGATACAGGCATTCGCTTGCCGCCTCCGCCGCCATGGGGTAATCCTTTATCGCGGCCAGCGCGTCGTAAGCTCCCTGCAGATCGCCGCTTATCTTGATGAGCATGGCAGCCTCGTATGCGCATTCCCTGGCGCGTTCGGCGGCGTCGGAGTAATCGCCCAGCGCCTCGAAGCCCGCTTGCGCGGCTGTGTAGGCTTTTCCGGAGAAAGCCTCCTCCGCCAGCGTATAACGTATCGACTGGGCGCGTTCCCGCGCGTCCTCGAAGCCGCCCAGCGCCTCGAACGCCTCCGCCGCCTCCACCGATACGTACATCCCGGAGGCGATGTTATACCGCGCCTTGTCCGCCTTCGCCCGCGAATCCTTATAGTCCGGCACCCTTTCGAACAGCGCGATCGCATCTTCCCACCGTTCCGCGCTGAACATATCCATCGCGGGCAGGTAGCTGCACTGGTCCAGCAATTCCGCCGAATCCTTGTAGTCGGGCATCGCGGCCAGCAGCAGCGCGGCCTGTTCATACTCGCCGGACGCCATGAACGCCCGCGCCGGCTCATACGAGCAGGCAAGTATCTGGTCCGCCGAGTCCTGGTAATCCTTAATCTCGATGAACAGCGCGAGGGCGTTTGCATACCTCGCCAGATCACGCTGTTCGGACGCGGCGGCGTAGGTCGCTTCCTTCCACCTGCCTATAGCGTCGCGGTACTCGCCCAGCGCCTTGAAGTCCGCCGCCGCCGCCGCGTAGTCCTTCGCGGCCATCCTCGCGTTTCCGGCGGAGTACCGCGCCTCCTGTGAACGCGACAGCGCGTCCTGGTAATCGGGAACGCTGGCGTACAGCGCGGCGGCCTCGTCGAACCGTGACGCGGCCATCGTGCTGGTCGCGGAGCGATACACGCACTGCCTGGCCAGTTCCGCCGAATCCTCATAGTCACCCAACAGCGCGAACCGCTCGGCGGCCTCGGCGTACTGCTGCGCGGTCATCATGCGCTTGGCCAGCCTGTACGAGGAGAGCAGGTACTGCTCCGCGGAGTCCAGGTAATCGCCCAGCGCGGCGAACAGTTCCCCGGCCTTCTCGAACTCGCTGTACCTCAGGAACAGCGCGGCCTGGCCGTAGCGCGTCTCGCGCACGCGCGAGGCCGCGTCCTTATACCCGCCCAGCGCCTCGAATATCGTCTGCGCCTGGGTGATGCTGTCCATGTCGCCCTTGGCGAGCAGCTGCTCCGCGTAAGCGTAGTCACACTGGAGGACCTGACGCTGCGCGTCGCGGTAATCCAGCAGCGACTCAAACAACTCCTTCGCGGTAAGCGGGCTTCCGGATTCCAGCGCCTGCGCCGCCCGCGCGTAGGTGATCTCTGGCAGCAGCAGCGCCATTGAGAAGTACAGCGCGACTATCAGCGCGGAGGCGACCGCCGCGCCGACCCACCGATGCCTGTGGGAGGACACCCTGCGGCGCAGCGCGGCCTGTTTAAGCAGTTCCTGCCGGGATGATTCCTCACGCGCCTTCTGGCCCTTCTGCTCCAACTCGCGCTCGCGAGTGGAGATGGAGTCCTTCACGGCCGAACGGGTGTCGTTCAGGAAGATATACTCGCGGCTGCGCCCGCAGCGGCGGCACGTGTCCTCGTCCTCCGCGTTGGCGCGGCCGCATACGCACATCCATACCCGCCCCTGGTCGTCGGGATAGCCCACAGCGTCAGGCCCGGCGACGTAGCGCAGGTTCTCCAACTCGCGCCCGGATTCCATCTCGTTGGGGGCGTACTCGGTCAGCTGCGCGGAGGACGCCCGCCGCCAGACCGTGCCGTCGTCGAACCACACCTTCTCAAACAGCAGGCTTAGCGAGTCCATCTCCTCGCCCTCGGACATAGCGAAGCGAAGCTCGAAGCTCTGTTTGCCCTGCGCGGCCAGCGCCATGGGCCGCTCGGTATGGTTGGATAACGGTTCCCCAGCCTCGCTCAGCGCGGTCAAGGATATCTGCATGCTGGAGATCGCGCGGTTCTCCAGGTTGAACAGCGTCAGAACGCATTCCGGGCTGTCCTTTGACGGCAGCCGGTATTCCCACAATTCCAGCGGGCAGGTAAGATCCACCTTCATCCTGCGCCCTCCGATATCGCCGATACGTATACAATGCTACGCCGTATTTTAACGGATTAACCTGCCCGTTGTCAACGCGGGGCGGCCCCAACTTATTAGCAATCCCTTCTTACAACTTTACATCGTATATATCATACTACGCCTGGTTGGTTTTGTCAAGGGGTAATATAACTTTTGGAGGCTGTAGGTTGGTCGGCTGGTAATTCCACCCAGCATCGGGATTCCGTTCGCGTTCGGCATGTCCGTATGGTATACTAATCGGGAGAAGAGTGTCAGTTTGAGCGGATAACGTATGGATTTAAGAATGAAGCCAGTGGGGAAACAGGCGTCCGCGCGGGCGCTGGGGGTAAGGCGAACGCTCGCGCCGGTATTGATTGTTATATTATTATCGGTTATGCCCATGACCGAGGCGTCGGCGCGTGATCCCGTCGCGCCCGGCGCTGGTATGGTCGCCGCCAGCGCGGTCGTTTACGAGGACGCGTCGCTCGTTGGGGCGGGCGTTGCCGTCCTGCCCGCCATGTCCGAGTGCGAGATACTGGAGACAGTCCCGGGCGCGGTGAGGATCGCCTACTACGACCCGGAGACGCTGCTGAGGCAGACAGGTTATCTCGCGGATGACGGCATCCTCATCGGCCTGAGGCGGCACCTTACCCCCGGCCCATATTACCAGAACATCCATCCAGACGCGGATATACTAAGCGAGCCCCGCGCGGACGCCATACTGCTGGGACGGCTGCCCGAGGGCGTCGACGTGGAGATAACGGAGTCCACGTCGGACTGGGCCCGCGTCGTGTTCAAAGGCGCGGGAGGCCGCCGCCAACTGGGATGGGTCGCGCGTCCATACATCGTTCCCCGGCGTGAGATCCCCGAACCCACTCCCGATACCCTCGAGACCAGCGCGGCGGAGGCATCACCCCAGCCCAGCGCCGCGATCGCCACCGCCACGCCCGGCGTCGCGCCGACCATTGAGCCGGACGAATCCCCCGCGCCAGGACTTACCGAATCCAGCGTAACCACAGTGACGCACACGGTCACGCTGAACGCCCCAGACCCCGACAAGCCCACCCGCATGACCTCCCGGCCCGACAGGTACGCTATGTCATACGGGGATTACTATAACGGCGTGGTCGCCGAATACCTCGGGTATGATCCAGCAGGGTTCGTGAAGGCGCGTGTCGGCACGACGGAAGGGTATTGGCCCGTGGAATATGTATGGGTGGACGCGCCGCGCGGGATGGTCCCCTCGGCGATACCCAGCGCCCAGGTCGCGCAGATGGGCACGCGGCTGAACATGCGCTCACACCCTAACACAGGCGCGGAGGTCCTGGCGACATACATCACCGACCAGCCGCTGGAAATACTGGCCATCCGCGACGGCTGGACGCAAGTACGCGTGGATGGTTTGATCGGGTATGTCGCCTCGGCGTACGTGGTCAAGATGGTTAACAGGTATGTCGACCCGAACACCATACCCGTCAACCCGCCGTTCGACGGCACGTTCAGCAAAACAGCCGCGACGGTCGTTCCGGCCAATCCCCAGCCCGCCGTCACGCCCGGCCCGCAAGCCGCGCCAACAGTGAGCGTCGCCGCGACCGCGCCGCGACCAACCGAACCGCCCGAACCGCCGCCGCTTTACGCGCTGGTGAACCCCAACGTCGGGGATCGCCTGCCGCTGCTGGAGCGTCCATCCGCCGACGCGCGTGTGTTGGGCCAGTATAACAAAGGCGTAATCGTAACGATCGACGCGGTATACGACGCGGCTTATGTGCGCGTGCATATCGGCGTGACAGAGGGTTACATGGCGATAGCCTCTCTGGATGCCAGCAATGTGCCCAAAGGCGCCCCCGATGTATATGACGAGTCGCTGCCCCGGGTCAGGCTGAAGCGCGCGCTGGATTCACAGTCGCCGGGATTGTTCGCCGCGCCTTCAGTTTACGCGGACCGGGTAGGCTCATGCTCGCCGGGGCAGACGGTCATCGTGCTGGGCGTAACCAACGCGTGGAGCCATGTTTGCGCCGGAGGCCGGATAGGATACCTCCACAGCGAGAACCTGGAGTAATATAGCTTCACCACCCGCCCAGTATGTATGTGTCCAGGTAATCCACCATGAAGCCCTCCCAATCCGAACCGGTGGCCCGGCTCAAAGCGTCCATCAGCGACGAGCGGTCAGCCATGCCGAACGGCGCGTCCTTGACGTATAACGCCAGCGCCTCGTTGAGCTTCGCCCCGCCCATCGCCTCGCGCAGCCCCAGCATCATCGACGCGCCGCGCTGGTAGACTATCGTTCGGTATTCGTTCCAACTCGCGAACAACTCGACGGGGCTGCCTATCGTCACGCCGCGCGGTATGGTCAGGCGCATCGATGGCTCGATCTCCGTCGCGACATAGTCGGCAAACGCCGCCTCGCCTTGTGTGTCTTGGATAAATTGCGTGACGGCGTATACGCATAACGCCTCATCCAGCCACGGCTCGCGCAGCTCATCGTTGCCAACGAGCGCGTGGAACCACTGGTGCGCGGTCTCATGCGCGACGGCGAGAGGCCTCGCGGATGAATCCGCCGCGCTTGACGCCGATATGACGCTAAGCCCGCTGCTCTCCATGCCCCCGAATGGTATGTCCGCGGCAGCGACGTCATACGACGGCCACGGGTAATCGCCATACAGCCCATTAAAGACCTTAAGCGCGGACGCGGCGTCGCGGGCCAGGGCGCGGGCCTCGCCGCTCGTCTTCGCGTACGCCGTCACCGTCGTGCCATTGACCACTGTCTGAGAGAATACGTACCGGTTCGACAGTATCAATGAGAAATCCCTAACGGCCAACGCCTCGTATACCAACGGGCTTACGGAGACCATGGCACCGCTGGCCGCCGCGCTCCATCCGTCCGGCATCGTCAGTTCCACCCGCCAGTTCGCGCACTCGCTCACGAACGGATCGCCTATCGGGTAGTAAGGCTCCAGCCGCCAATCACCGTCCCACATCGCCACGGTCGGCAGCATGTTGTGAAGGACCGCCACGTTCCCGCTGATGCCGAACCGGTACGCGCATTCCGGTATCAATATGGTATAGGTCAGCGTGATAACCACCGACTCGCCCGGCGCGAGCGCGGGCGTAACCACCTTCATCACGGTGCCCGCCTCATCCTCATACGACCATTCAGCGGACGTATTGCCCACCTGGACGCTGACGACCGTGATCCCGCCCGGCGAGAATCCCTTCTTATAGCATAACTCATATAGCTCGGTGGTGGCCGCGGGGCTGGTCTGCGCCGACGCGAACGCGTTCGCGTACGAGCGCAAGCGCACCGCCTCCAACGCCCGCCCCGTATTGTTCGTGTACGCGACACGCTCACGCGCGGTGAGCGCGCGGCGATCGGGCTGGAAGGAGGCGCGGACGTCGTAAGACGTCAACGCCTCCGATGCCTGGCGCAGTTCCGCGGAGGCTGCGGCTGGCAGCGCCGGCGTGGTCAGCACGGGATCGCGGGTCGCCAGCCAGATAACGGCGGCGGCTATCAACGCCAGCAGTGCCAGCCCCAGGTTGCGGATGCGCAGCGGTACGCGGAATCCCTGTTTAACGCGCGTGTTTGACATAACAACCTCCATGCCGCTTACGTGCATAGCGTTTCCCGCGCTCGCGCAAACTATAGTCGCCCGGCTTGAAAACGCGGCGTCTACGCGAGTCTTTTTGTCCCTCGCGCCGGTTCGTCCGGTCAGCGGACCTCCAGTCCGCCTTACTCCCTCGCCTTAGCGAGGGGCAAAATCCTTCGCGAATCTGTCCGCGTTTTCAAGCCGGGCGACTATACGCTGGCGGAACCAGTGGATTGCGGATTTGGGATTCAGGATTAGATCGCCGGGCCGCGAGGACAGGTGTCTGACGATCCAACGATCGCGCGGCTGAAACCCATCCGGCCCCGGCGGTATTAATGGAGAAATGCGCATGGAAATGACTGTCCTGGCGTTGCTGGCTATCCTGTTTGCCGTTACCGCGCTGCTCAAACGCGCGGGCGGGCGTGGCGCGTACGTCCCGCGCGAGGCCGCGCTGTCCGACGAGGCCTTATCCTCGCACATCCGCTCACAGGCGGCGATGCTGGCCATCGACGGGCGCGTGACTCAGGAACCCAACGCCAGCGCGGCAGCCGAACTGCGCGGCGCGTACAGCGCGTGCGCGGCGATGGCCGGGGCTGTGACGCTGACCCCGGCCTCCCAATGGCTGTGCGACAACGCGCGGCTGTTGGAGGAAGCGGCTGTCTCCATGGATGAATCGCTCCGGCAAAGCCCGGCCCTGCCATCGCGCAAGGGCGTGCCGCGCGTTACTATTATCGCGTGTGAGCTGGTCGCGCATACCGACGCGCGGATCGATTTGGACAGGATAGTCATGGCGGCGCGGGCGTTCGAGCAGGCGCAGCAGCTTACCGAGGACGAGCTGTGGGCGCTGCCGCTGGCCATGCGCCGCGAGCTGGTGCTGCTGGCCGCCGACGTCGCGCGGGGATGCGTGGCGACCGAGCGCGCCCGCCTTAACGCCCGCCGCTACGCGGATACGCTCACCCAAACGCCGCCTGAACAGCCAAGCCGCGCGTTCGTCCGCGCCGCGAGGGACTCCGCGTTCCTGGAGCAATTGATGACCGACCTGCTGGAACGCGAGGACAGCGCGGGCCTCGCGTGGATCGACGCCTACCTGACGCGCCGGGGCGACAGCGCGGAACAGGTCATCGAGAACGAGCACACCCGCCAGACGCGGGCGCGTGACTGGATGGGCAACGCTGTAACATCCCTCAGGGCATTGAACGCGATAAGCTGGGACGCGGCGCAGGAATCCCTCTCCGCCGTTCACGGCGCGCTGAGCCAGGACCCTGCGCGGGTATACCGCCGGATGGACTGGTCGTCCCGGTGCTTGTACCGCGCCCGTGTAGCGAAGCTGGCGCGGCTGGCGCGGTCAAGCGAGGCCGCCGTAGCCCGGCACGCGCTGTCGCTGGCGCGGGAAGGCTGCTGCGGCTCCATCGAGAACCCGGACGACGCCCCGGTAGATTCGCCCGAGCTGATCACAGGGCATGTCGGTTATTACCTCATAGACGACGGCCAGCCCCGGTTGTGGAAGATGCTGGGCGGGGCTCCGCCGCGAGCGCGGCTGGCGTGGTTCCTGCGGCGGAGAGCGGCTGGATTATCCATTGGCGCGATACTGCTGATCGACGCCGGGCTGGCCGCGCTGTGCCTGTACCTTGGATCGCCGTGGCAGGCTGTGTTGGCTGCGCTGCCATTACTGGGCGAGGCCAGTCGGACGGTCGTTCACAAAGCCGTCCTGCGCTTCACGCCGCCGCGCGTCCTGCCGCGTATCGCTCCGGAACACCTGGGTGACAGACGCGCGTTGGTTGTGGTGCCGACGCTGTTATCAAGCCGCCAGCAGGCGCTGGACATGGCGCGTCATCTGTCGGTCCTGCGCTTCGCGAACCCGCAGGAGGGCATCGACTACATGCTGCTGGCCGATTTCCCAGACGCGGACTCCGCCGAGACCGCCGACGACGCGGGCATATCCGCCGCCGCAAGCGAGGCCGTGGACGCGCTCAACCAGGTATGGGGCGGGGGATACCTGTACATCCACCGCAAACGCGAGTGGGACGCGGGCATGCGCCGGTTCATGGGCCCGGACCGCAAGCGCGGCGCGTTGGAATCGCTGAACGCGTGGATCGTCGACGGCGCCGCCCCCGATACTGTTAATAGTCTATACTCATTTAACGTCGATCCGGTTGATCTGCGCAACCGTTACCGCGCCGTTATCACGCTGGACGCGGACACCCAGCTTCCGCCGGACAGCGCCCTCACGTTCACCGGGGCGCTGGCGCACCCGCTGAACAAGGCGATGCCCAGCGGCTTGCCCGGCGTGTCCAGGAAGCCGCGCGGCTACTCGATCCTCCAGCCGCGCATGGAGGTCGCGGCCAGCACGGTGCGTACGCGCGTCAGCCGGATATACGGTGGCGACGGCGGCGTAGACCTTTACGTAACGGCGGCGAACGAATTCTACCAGAACCTGGCGGGGGCGGGCAGTTTCGCCGGGAAAGGCGCGTACGACCCGTACGCGTTCCACCGCGCGGTGAAGGGGCGCGTCCGGCGCGGGACCATCCTTAGCCACGACCTGCTGGAGGGCGAGCTTGCCCGATCCGCGCTGATGTGCGACACGCCGCTCTATGACGGCCAGCCCGGATCGGTATCGTCCTGGCTGAAACGCGCCCACCGCTGGACGCGCGGCGACTGGCAGCTGCTGCCGTGGCTCTTGCCCAAGATCAGGGGCGAGGAGGGCGTATTCCGAAACCCGTTAGGTCTGCTCAGCAGGTTCAAGATATATGATAACCTCCGCCGTAGCCTGCTGCCGCCTATCGAGCTTGCGCTGTGGGTTGCGGGGTTCGCGCTGGGGTCGTGGCCTGTCCTGGTGATGGCCGCGCTGCCGGGGCGTCTGGGCGGATTAATGAGGCCCAACCCCAAGACGCTGGCGGCGATGGGATCGCGCCTGGCCGCGCTGCCGCTGGAGGCCAAATCCCAGTTGGACGCCGTGATCCGCACGGTCTGGCGGGTCTGTTTCTCCCATAAGAACATGCTGGAGTGGGTGACCAGCGCGGACGCGGAGAAATCCTCATCCAAGCCCGGCGCGAAATCCCGCTTGGGCGCGCAACTCTACTGGCCGTGCCTTGTATCCGCCGCCGCGTCCGTCGCCGGTGCTGCCTACGCCGCCGCGCTGGGATATACAGCCGGCATGCCGGGTATGCCGTACCTGGCCGGAGCGATCCCGCTGGCCGCGCTGTGGCTGTCCGCGCCCAAGGTTATCGAGGCGTTGGATGAGGACATCCACACCACGCCCGGACTCGGGGAACAACAGCGCGGCATGCTGCTGGAGCTTGCCCGCGAGACATGGTCATTCTTCGAGGCCGTGGTCACCGAGCGGTCGCGCTTCCTGCCGCCGGATAACCTGCAGACCGATCCGCCGCGGGGCGCCGCGCCGCGCACATCCCCAACAAATATTGGCATGTACCTGCTCTCGTGCGCTGGCGCGAGGCAGCTGGGACTCATCGACGCCGCAGGGTTCCTAAGCCGCGTGACCGCGACGCTGGCCACGCTTGAAACCCTTGGGACATGGCGCGGCCATCCGTACAACTGGTACGACACCCGGACGCTGGAGCCGATGCGCCCGCGCTACATCTCGTCGGTGGACAGCGGCAACTACGCCGTGTGCCTGACCGCAGCGGCGCAGGCCGTCCGGCAGGCTTTGGCCGAACTGCCGCCGGATACGCTGGACGAGGGACGGCAATCCCTGCCGCGCAGACTGGAATCGCTGGTGGATCAAATCCAATTCCAGGCGTTGTATGATCCCGCGACCGCGCTGTTCTATGTCGGCGTGGACGCGGAGACGGGCATGCCCGGCGGCTCGCGCTACGACCTGCTGGCCTCCGAAGCGCGGATGCTGTCCTACCTCGCGGTCATGCGCCGCGAGGTCCCGCTGAAACACTGGCGCATGCTGGGCCGCACGATGACCGACGCAAGGACAGGCGCGGCGCTGCTAAGCTGGGCCGGGACCGCGTTCGAGTACCTGATGCCGCTGCTGCTGCTGCCGGATTCGCCGATGACGCTGCTGGGCAGGTCCAGCCTCAGCGCGGTCAGGGCGCAGGTGAAGGCTGCAAAGGATAAGCCATGGGGCATATCGGAATCAGGGTTCTGGGCGTTCGATCCGGAACTCAACTACCAATACCGGGCGTTCGGCGTGCCGGAGCTGTCGCTGCGCGGCGGGGCGCTGTCGCCCGTCGTCGCGCCGTACGCGTCCGCGCTCGCGCTGGCCGTGGATCCACGCGCCGCGGCCGATAACATCGCCCGGATGCGTCGCATGGGCTGGGCCGACGGGCACGGCATGTTCGAGGCAGCCGACTTCGACCAAACCCGCTTACCCGAGGGGTGCGACGTGAAGTTGGTCTCCAGCCACATGGCGCACCACCAGGGCATGATACTTTGCGCGATAGCGAACTCTCTGTCCGGCAACGCGCTGGCGCGGCTGTTCGCCGCTCTGCCGCAGGCCGAGGCGTACGCGCTGCTTTTACAGGAAAAGATTCCCACTCGGCGCATGCTGGCCAAGGCAGTCAAACCACGCTACCACACCGCGCCCCAAGCGGCTCGCGGCGCGAGGCGCGTCGCCGACCCCGAGGCCTGGCCCGTCGCCGTCCACCTGACGCACGGCTCCGGCACGACATGGATGCGCGACGCGCGCGGAAACGGCTACATTGCTCATCAGGGAGTGATGCTGACACGCTGGCGACAAGATCCAACATTGACCGGAAATGGCTTGCGGTTCTATCTTCGCGCCAGCCAGGGCAGCGCCGTGACGCGCATGGGCGGTCCGGGCGGAGAGACAATATTCGACACAGGTCGATCGGAGTGGTCGGCGCGTGTCGGGTCGATCGACGCGCGTCTGACGATGGGCGTGTCGCCTCTGGACGGCGTGGCAGTCGCGTTAATCAAACTGCGCAATCACGGTTCTGAGAAAATAACTATCGATGTGACCAGCTTCGCGGAGGTCGCGCTCTCCGCGCAAGCGGCCGACGTAGCGCACCCCGCGTTCCGGAATCTTTTCATCGAGACGGCGCGTCCCGAGCCCCGGCTCCTCACCGCGAAGCGGCGTCCTCGCGGCGAGCGCGAGGAGGCCGAGCGCGTCCCCATACTGGCGCACTTCGTCAGCGCGGACGCGGCCATATCGGTACAGGCGCAGACGGACCGACGCGCGTTCCTGGGACGCGGGGGGGCGATCCCAGAAGCGCTGGCCGGGCCCGAGCCTCCGCCCGACGCGCCGTTCATGAAACCCATGGGGATGGTGGGCGCTGTCATTGACCCCTGCGTCAGCCTGTCCGCCCGGCTCGCGCTGGAGCAGGACCAGGAGGCGCGGGTGGCGTTCGGGTTCGGCGCGGTCGCGCGTGAGGAGGACGCGCCGAGGCTGGCCGCCCGGTTCGCGCATCCGGACGCCGCCGAACGCGCCCTCCAACTATCCTCCACGCAAGCCGAGGTGACGGCCCGACACCTGAACCTGGACGCGGCACAGCAGGGCGCGGCGCAGCAGCTGGCCTCATACCTGCTGTATAACGGCCAGCCCGCCAACCGCTCCGCCGCCTTATCCCGCAATACGCGCGGGGTATCCGGGATATGGGAGATGGGCTTGTCGGGCGACCTGCCCATACTGACCGTTACTATCGGAAAACTGTCGGAGACGCCGCTGGTCCGGACACTGCTGCGGGCGCATGAATACCTGCGGCGGCTGGGGCTATGGTTTGACCTCGTGCTGCTGGCAAAGGATGAAGCGGGATATAACCAAACAGTACGCGACGCGCTGCGCGAGGCAGTCGCGGCCAGCTCCGCCCGCGACCTGGTTGGCAAGGCCTCCGGAGCGCACCTGCCGGACGCGTCGGCGATGAATCCCGCCCTGCTGGATACGCTCTACGCGGCGGCGGCGTTATCGCTGGACGGAGCGGCGGGCTCGCTGTCCGCGCAGTTGGCCGCGCTGCGCGTTAACCCGCGCCGGGGCTGGAACACCCCCACCCTGGCCGCCATCCGCGCGCGCGGCAAGCGCGGCGACTGGCGCGGCCCATCACACCAGCGCGGCTCCGAGCGCCGCTTGCCCGCCGCCGCGATGATATACCCGCGCGGGGCAAGCGCGGAGGCCGCGCCGCGCCTTGACCGCGTCAACGATTACCCCGCCGCGCCGATGAAACCCACCGGACCCCTTTCCTGCGAAACCTCCTACGGCGGCTTCGATTCGGACGGCGCGTATGTAATCAAGCAAGGCGCGACGCCGCCCGCGCCATGGAGCAACGTATTGGCGAACCCGCTGTTCGGCACGCTCATCACCGACAGGGGCGACGGCTTCACGTGGATCGGAAACAGCAACCTGCGCAGGATCACCCCATTCGCCAACGACGCGGTCAAGAGCCGCGCGGGCGAGGCGGTATACCTGCGCGACGAGGATACCGGCGCGTTCATGTCGGCGACGCCCGCGCCTTGCGGCGGCCCTTCGCGGGTTACGCATGGCCGGGGATACACGCTGTTTGAGTCCAGCTTGATGGGGCTGGGCTTGCGGCTGACCGTGTTCACCGACTCGGAGCGGCCCGTCGGGTGCCGCTTGCTGCGCCTGAGGAATCCGGGGAACGCGCCGCGCCGGATATCGGTGACGGCCTACGCCCGCTGGTCATACCGTGGCGAGGGCGAATCCCGGTTATTGACGACCGGGGTGTCGGCGATTACCTCAACCAACATAACCAACGGCAGCCGCGAAACCAACCAGGCCGCGTGGGGGCGGCATCCGGGCGATGGCGCGTTCATTTATCTGGCCATGCCCGGGCATGAGATAATCTCATCCACGACGGACGCGCTGGCGTTCCTGGGCATCGGCGGCGCGGAAAACCCTCGCGGCATGAACATCAGCCCGTCCGCGCCCCCGCGCGGCGCCGCGCGGCTGGAATTGGACAGCCTGGGCGGTGAGCTGCCCTGCGCCGCGCTGCGAACCTTGATAACGATAGCGCCCGGTGGCGAGGCGGAGGTATGCGTCCTGATCGGCGCGGTCGAGTCCCCGGAGAAGGCCGGGGAGGATATCGCGCTGTACGGCAATCCCATGAAGCGGCTGGAGCTGGTTCGCGCGTCATGGAGGCTGAGGCTTGGCGTTATCAGCGTCAAAACCCCCGACCCGGCGGTCAACCTGATGCTGGGGCAGTGGCTGCCGTACCAGACGACCGCGTCGAGGTTATGGGCGCGGGCTGGATTCTACCAGGCGGGCGGGGCGATCGGGTTCAGGGACCAGCTGCAGGACATGCTCGCGCTGGTGTACACCAGGCCGGACGAGGTCCGCGAGCATATACTGCTGGCGGCGTCGCGCCAGTTCGAGTCGGGCGACGTTCAGCACTGGTGGCATCCGCCCGCGCTGGGCGTGCGCACCAGGCTCTCCGACGACAAGCTGTTCCTGCCGTACATTACAGCGGAGTATGTTGAGGCGACGGGCGATAAGTCCATCCTTGACGTCAGGCGTCCATACCTGAAGGACGTCCCGATACCTGAAGGGGCGGAGGACCGCTACGGCGAAGGCGAGGTATCCACCCAAACCGGAACCATCATGGAGCACTGCCTCCGCGCGTTTGACGATGTAAAGACCGGTCCGCATGGTATCCCGCTGATGGGCGCGGGCGACTGGAACGACGCGATGAACCGCGTGGGCATACTGGGGCGCGGTGAAAGCGTGTGGCTGGGTTTCTTCTGCGTGGTATGCCTGAGGAGGTTCGCCGCGCTGTGCGTCGAGCCGACAGCGCGGCGGCTTGAGGATAGGGCTGCCCACATGATGACCGCGATCGAGAACAGCGGCTGGGACGGCGGGTGGTACCGCCGCGCGTGGTTCGACGACGGTAAGACGCTGGGCAGCGCGGAATCGCCCGAATGCCGGATAGACTGCGTCGCGCAGAGCTGGTCCGCGATAGCTGGCGCGGACCGCGAACGCTCGGAACAGGCCGCGCAATCCGCGCTTGAGCGGCTTTACGACCCTGACCTTGGGATTATGCGGCTGCTGGATCCTCCGTTCAACGGGGTATGCGCCCCTGGTTACATCCGGGGATACCTGCCCGGCGTGCGCGAGAACGGCGGGCAATACACACATGGCGCGGCATGGATGGCGCTCGCGCTATCGCGGCTTGGGCACGATGAGGCGGCGTGGGCGCTGTTCACCCGGCTGCTCCCCACATCACACACACGCGCCGACGCGGGTGTGACGCGTTACCGCGCCGAGCCGTACGTTGTCGCGGCGGACGTATACGCGAACCCGCAGCAGATGGGCCGGGGCGGCTGGACATGGTACACAGGCGCGGCGGCGTGGTTATACTGGATCGGCGTTCACGAGCTGCTGGGGTTCGAGAAGAAAGGCGAGAGGGCGCGGCTGAAGCCTACCGCGCCGCCCAACTGGGACAGGTATGAGGTTGTGTACCGTTGGGGGACGTCGGCGTATCACCTTCAGGCGCGGCGGTCGGCGCAGTTCGCGACGCTGGACGGAGCGCGTCTGGACGATCCGGAAGGCTGGATCGACCTGCGCAAGGATGGCAAGGCGCATCTGGCCGTATACCCTCTAGTTGAGAAGCGCGACGATCAGGCCGACGCGTACCGCGCCCTTCTCCGGTTGGAGACGCTCTACCAGTCGAGCGCTCCGGTGCCGAAGTGACGGGGCGGGATTCGCGTCACCTCCTCTGTCGCAGTGTGGGGCGATGCGAATCCCCCTGCGCACTCTGTTGCTGCGGTTAGACACCCTCTGTTGCCTTAGGGCTGCATCTCCCCTAAAGGGGCAACAAGGGGGGACCGTTGCGTCGGGATTGGGGCGAAGCCTCCTCCGTTACAATGTGGGGGATTCGCATCGCCCCCTCTGTCGCCTGAAGGTTACATCTCCCCCAAAGGGGTGACAAGCGGCTTGGGGCGGCGCGAATCCCCCAACCCGTTAATATGCTATTTACCATTGAAAACCAAACCCGATTGGTGTATAATGGGCGAAGCGAACAAAGTTTGAAGGGAGCCTTCGCCATGCCGATTGACACCGCGTCCCCGGTCCTCGACTTCAATACCGCGTCCAAGCCCTCCGCGCTGCGCATCACCGACCTGCGCGTTGCGGACATCGCCGACGCGCCGATGCGCTGCCCCATCATAAAGATCTCTACTAACCAGGGCATAGAGGGTTATGGCGAGGTGCGCGACGGAGCGCATCCGCTCTACGCGCTGATGCTAAAGAAACACCTACTGGGCGAGAACCCCTGCGATGTGGATAGGCTGTTCAAGCGTATACGCCAGTTCGGTGCCCCTGCCCGTCAAGCGGGCGGCGTATGCGGCATCGAGGTCGCGCTGATGGACCTTGCGGGCAAGGCTTACGGCGTTCCGGCGTACATGCTGCTGGGCGGCAAGCACCGCGACAGGATTCGTATATACTGCGACACCGACGCCGGCGAGAAGGATACCGGCGAGGCGATGGGCAAGGCGCTCAAAGCCCGGATGGATCAGGGCTACACCTTCCTGAAGATGGACTTGGGCGTGAACCAGCTGGAAGGCATAGACGGCGCGGTAAGCGCCCCGCTGGGATTCATCGAGGAACAACGCGCCCGCCGCCACGCGATACGCGAGGCCGCCGTGAAGGGCGACGCGCAAACGCTCCGATACCTGCGCCACAGGGCGTACGATTATGAAAACATCCCCCACCCGCAGACGATGATCCGCGTAACGAAGAAGGGCTTCGAGGCGCTGGAGGCGTATGTCGAGCAGGCGCGCGGTATAATCGGGTATGACGTGCCGCTGGCGGTGGACCACTTCGGGCACATCTGCCTTGAGGATTGTATCCAGCTGGCGCGGCGGGTCGAGCGGTTCAGCCTTGCGTGGCTGGAGGACATGATCCCGTGGCAGTACACCGAGCAGTGGGTACAGCTGCGCCGCGCGTCGACCACCCCGGTCGCCACGGGCGAGGATATCTACCTTAAGGAGGACTTCCGCAAACTTATCGACGCCGGCGCGGTATCGATCATCCATCCTGACCTACTGTCCGCCGGAGGCATGCTGGAGACCAAGCGCATAGGCGACATGGCCAGCGAAGCCGGGGTAGGCGTGGCCGTGCACATGGCCGAGAGCCCCGTCGGGTGCATGGCCGCCGCGCATACATGCGCCGCGATGGAGCATGTCATCGCGCTGGAGTTCCACTCCAACGACGTGCAGTGGTGGCAGGATATGGTAGAATACGCGCCTGGCGGACGGATCGTCGACCATGGATGGATCACCGTGACGGACGCCCCGGGACTGGGCATAACCAAACTGAACGACGAGATACTGGCCGCGCGCATGTCAAAGGATTCCCCCGGGCTGTGGATGTCCACCGAAGAGTGGGACGACTGGACCAGCCACGACCGGTTGTGGAGTTGAGGTGGCGCGGCATGGATGATATATCAGGGAACAACCGCCCGGATTGGCGGTTTGCGGGCGTGTCCGTCTGGGTGACGGGCGCGGATACGCCCGTCGGCGCGGCTGCCTCCGACATGTTTGAGCGCGAAGGCGCGAAGGTTTTACGCTCCGGCGTCGATGGGATACCCAACCCGCGGACGTCGGCGGAGGCGTTCGCCCAAACCGCCGGACTGGATAAGATTGATATACTCGTAACGGCGGTACGTTCTATATCGGTCAAGCCGCTGCTGGAGTCAGACGCCGCTGACTTCGACAACGCCGTGGCGGATAACCTCATCGGGGTATTCGCGGCGATGCAGGCGGCCTTTCTGAAAATGGTAGATACCGCCAAGCCCGAGCCTCACTCCAACGGCGTGATGCTGGTCGTCTCCAGCATCCATGGCGAGAAGCCCAACGGCTCCGCGCCGCTGTACTCCGTGGCGTGCGGCGGGCTTAACATGCTGGTCAGGGAGGCGGCGCAGGAATATGGGCGGCTGGGCGTACGGGTGAACCTGCTGGCCGTCGGGCCGCTCGAAGGCGATCCCGCGTTGTTCCCCAGCGGCATCACCGCCGTCTACGACGACGCGGAGTACAAGATACCTCGCCAGCGGCTGGGTACGCCAGAGGAAGCGGCCCGCGCCGCGCTGATGTTATGCTCAAAGGACGCGTCGTTCATGAACGGCGCGTCCGTGCCGTGCGACGGCGGTTACCAGGGTTTCTACATGAACGCGGACGTGGAGCGGCGGCTTGAGGCCGCGCTCGCGATCGGGAAAGAGGCGGGGTATGGCCGCTGACAAAAACAACGCTATGCCCTTCACGAACATCCCGAAGGAGTACACCAGCGCCCTCGACCTCGCGGGCGGGATGGTTCAGCTTGACGCGTACGCCGACAAGCCGTTCGATGGTATGCGCGTACTGGTGACCGGGGGCGGCAAGGGCGTAGGCAAGGGCATCGCGCTGGCGTTCGCGCTTCGGGGCGCCCGCGTCGCTATCGGATGCAACTCCAACCCGGACATGGCCAGGGACACGCTGGACTTGCTGCGCAGACATACCGAAGCGGAATTAATCCCATCGGATATAGGCGATCCTGACGGGTGCGACCATCTAGTGGACGAGACGGTCAGGCTGTTGGGCGGGCTGGACGTCGTGGTATCCAACGCGGCGATCCAGACCAACCGGTCGATGCTGGAGACCACGCGCGAGTCCTTCGAGCGCACGCTGGCGGTCAACACCCGCGCCCCGTTCCTGTTGATGAAGCGGGCGCGTCCACACCTTACGGCCTCCGGAGCGGGACGGTTCATCATGGTATCGTCCGTGCACGGCAAGAGGCCGACCAACTTCGACGCGGCTTATGCCTCGTCCAAGGGCGCGATGCTGATGCTCTGCCGCGAGGCCGCGATAGCGTTCGCCCGCGACGGCGTCACGGTGAACATCATCGCGCCCGGCGCGGTGGTCATCGAGGGCAAGACGGGTGACCCGAAGTCATTCTCCGTGCTGCGGCGCAAGCCGATCCGCCCCATGACGCTGTACCCGCTGGGACGCGTGGGCGTGCCGATGGATACTGGCGAGGCCGCGTGCTTCCTGGCCAGCCGCGCGGCCGGGCACATCACGGGCACGACAATCAGGGTGGACGGCGGGTCGATGCTTCTATAAATATGATAGTTGGGGGAATTATGTCATACTTTAACAATAAGGACCAGACGGAGTTCCTGACCCCGGAGTGGACGGGCGAGCGCCTGTCGGACGGGCGGCCCATGGTTAGCCAGTCCCTGCTGGAGCGGCTAAGGCGGCTTACGCTTGAGGAAGCGTGGGGAACAATTTATAGCAAGGGATATAAGTACCAGTTCCAGGGCGACTTCATGCGCACGAACCCCGACCCGAATTACCGCTTGGTTGGGCGGGCGGTCACCGCGACGCTAGTCCCCACGCGGCCAGACCTGCACGCGCTGACGACGAAGCAGGGCATTGAGGCGGAAGGGCGGCGCGGGACATTCAACCAATGGGTGATAGACTCGCTCGTCGAGGATGACGTTGTTGTGGTGGATTTCTACGACAAGGTCCGCGACGGGACGTTCGTGGGCGGGAACCTCTCAACCGCGATATCCACCCGGACCAAGCGCGGCGGCGCGGTGCTGTGGGGCGGCATTCGCGACATGGAGCAGATCGTCAAGATCAAGGGGCTGCAGGTCATGCACCGTGGCGAGGACCCAACCCCCATAGCGGAATACGTCATCACCGGGATGAATACGCCCTGCCGGATCGGCGGCGCGACATGCATGCCGGGCGACGTGGTGTTCGCCACGCAGTCGGGCGTGTTGTTCATACCGCCGCAGCTGGCGGAGGAGGCCGTGGTTAAGGCGGAGAAGGCGCACGTGCGCGACATTTTCGGGTTCACGAGGCTTCGCGAAGGCGTGTACTCGACAGCGCAGGTAGATACCGGGTGGACGCGCCTGATGATGGACGACTTCGTCCAATGGATACAGGACGCGATAGAGGGCGAGCCGTACCAGCACCTGACATGGGAGGAAGAGCTGGAGGCCGCTTCTAAAATCGAGCCGAAGAAGTAACGGCTGGCAGCAACCGGCGGGGTTTTTACGGTATGGTGATAACGGTATGGCGGTAACGAAAACCAACGCTCTGCGGCTGCTGGAGTCGGCGGGCGTGGCGTTTACGCCGCGCGAGTACGATGTGTCCGACGGGGAGATATCAGGCGCGGCGGTCGCGCGGAAACTAGGCCTTGAAGCGGAGCGCGTGTTCAAGACGCTGGTCACGCAGGGCAAGGGCGTCGGTCTTTACGTATTCGTCATACCGTGCGGCGCCGAGCTAGACCTTAAGAAGGCCGCGTCCGCCGCCGGCGAGAAGTATGTCGCGATGATCAAGGCGCGGGAGTTGGAGCCGCGCACGGGTTACGTACATGGCGGATGCTCGCCGATAGGGATGAGGAAGGCGCTGCCGACGTTCATCGACGAGACCGCGCTGCTGTATGATACGATATACGTAAGCGGCGGGCGAGTCGGGCTGCAGGTGGAGGTCTCGCCCGAGGACCTGGCGAAGGAGACCGGCGCGGGGTTTTGGGATTTGTTTTGATGGGGGACTTTGCCGTTGCGGCGGCAACTCCCCTGTTTTAATTATGTAGTATAAGTTAACCAGTTTGGGCGCGGAAAGGATTCATTCATGACGGATCAAACGGAATCAACGGCGCTGTCGCGCCTGGAACTGTACTGCGCGGGCGTTTTCGAGGGTTACGCGGTGTTCGGGGAAGGCGGGCCGACGTTCGCGTATGTCGACCAGAAGAGCCGCTTCCTGGGCACGCCGCAGAAACCAATCCACTCGGGCGATTGGCTGGGGCTGCCGTTCGATAAACTCTTCGGGAAACGCGGCGAGTATAACGGCGCGGACTGGTCAGGAGAAACGGTCACTCTCCCCTGCGGCGACGTGTACAGCCGTCACGTCCTGATAGACGGGATGGTTGGCGGCGAACCCATGTCCGGGCAGGTCTGGGCTCAGCGCAAGGCCGATCCCGCGATCGATATCGTCACCGCCGCCGGGCGCGTAGTCGCGTTCATATACACGCACCGCTACGGCATGGAGATCGCCGTCGAGAAGGGTTTTGAGCCGCTGACCCCGCTCGCGCAGTACGAGGATCCCGCGTTGAAGCTGTCGCGGCCCGTGTACGGCGTTGATTGTATGGGCATATCTACCTCGACCATGCGCGACGGGGTTAAGCTGGCGCAGCGCGTTTTCTTGCCGTACCCACGCGCGGACGGTCAGAAATTTCCTACAATATTAGTGCGAAGCTGCTACACGAAGGAGCGCATGCAGTTCAAACTATCCAAATATGTGAACAAAGGCTACGCGCTGGTGACGCAGGATGTGCGCGGGCGCGGCGACTCCGAAGGCGAGTTGGATCCATTTTACCAGGAACGCGGCGACTCGGCCGACACGATCGACTGGATCATCCGGCAGGATTGGTCCGACGGCGGCGTTGGAACCTGGGGCGCGTCGTACCTTGGCCATACCGTGGCGCAGGGCGCGGCCAGCGGCCATCCGAACCTGCTGTGCGTCGTCAATGAGGTGAACGTCGGCTCGCCGTTTTACGACACGGTCCGGCGCGGCGGCGCGTTGTGCTCCGAGCCGCTGCTGTGCTGGGCTCTCGCGCAGTCGGCGGGGCAGCGTCCCGACATGAGGTACATGTCCGGCGAGGTCGACTGGCCGGCGATACTGGCTAAGCGTCCCATCAAGGACATCGCCCGCCAGGTGTTGGGCAGCGTCCACAACGACCTGTGGGCGAAGTGGACGGCGCATGACGAGGAGGATGAATGGTGGCAGCGCTCCAGCCTCACGCGGCATTTCGATAAAGTACGCGCCCCGATGCTGGTCGTCAGCGGCTGGTACGACGGCGACGGGCTGGGCGTGAGCGAGACATGGCGCAACCTAACGCGGCACGACGTGCCAGGCCGCCGCTTGATACTCGGCCCGTGGGCGCACAACCCGAACACGTTCCGCGATATCGGCGATGTGCCGCTGGGCGACAACGCCATTGTATATAACTTTGATATTACCAACCTGCGATGGTATGATCACTATATGAAAGGCGTCGATAACGGCGTCGACCGCGAGCCGCGGGCGACATATTATGTCGTAAACGAGAACCAGTGGCATACATCCGGCGAATGGAATCCAGCCGAGGGCGAAACCGTCCCGCTATACCTGGGCGGCGTGCGCGCGAACTCCGTCAACGGCGCGGGCGCGTTGTCATGGTCGAACCCGGCGGACGAGGCGGGCGACACATACCGCTATGACCCAGAGATTCCCCACTCCGCGCCCAAGTCGGAGTTGGACGGGCGTACGCCTATCAACTATAAAGGCCATGAGCTTCGGAATGACATGCTGGTATATACATCCGAGCCGCTGCCCGAAAACCTGACCATCGCGGGCGAGATATCCGCGCGGTTCCACGCGTCCTCGTCCGCGCGTGACACGGACTGGCTCATTCGGCTGCTCGACGTAGACGAATCGGGCAATGCCCGCCAACTATCACAGAACCTCATCCGCGCCAAGTTCCGCGGCGGCTGGGACAGGATCGACCTGCTTGAGCCGGGCAGGATCGAGCGGTATACGCTGCTGATGGAGAGCAACGGCTGGCGCGTCAACGCGGGGCATCGGCTGCGCGTCCACATCCAATCCTCGCTGAAGGAGCTGGTCTTCCCCAACCCGAACACGGGCGAGCCGCCGTTCGACGAAACCACGAGCGTACCCGCCGACAACACCATCTGGCACGGCGGCAGGTATGCCAGCTTCATCAACCTGCCGGTAATAAGATAAAAATATAACCAGCCAGCCTGGAAACGCTTCGGGTTCGCGGTTCCAGGCTGGCTGGCCACGCGGTTTCGCGCGGCGCGGCCTATTCCGCCTTCGCCGCGTCCTCGGCCGCTTTGCGAAGCTCCGCCTGTTTCAGCGTGAACTCCACGCATTCGTCGTAGCCGTACGCCTTCGCTTGCGCGGTCATCTCCGCCACTATGGAGTCGAACTCCGCGTCGTCGACGGCGTAGATCGCTTTCCACGATCCGTCCTTGACCGCCGTTATGACCTGCGTCCATGTGGTGTTTAGCTCGTCCGAGCGCGGCGCGAACGAGAAATTCGTGCCGATCGCGATCGAGAGGTGCCCGTTGTCCTCCAGGTAGTCGTCGGCGATCTTCGCTCCGGTCGTCTCCTGCCAGTCCTTCATAATGTCGGAAGGCTCGGCGGTCAGCGTGGATGCCCAGAACGTCTTGTTGTATGTCTCGCCCGGGGTCTCCGGGTTGCTGGCGTCCACCGACCAGGTCGTGTTGTTCATCTTGAACGACCCGTCGTCGTATGTGCCGGAGTACGGCTCGGGCATCGGCGTGGTGTTGTCCGCGCTGGTCTTCAACCCCAATTCCGTGAAGTATGGCAGGCTGTCCTCGCCGTAGGACCATGTCACGTCCTTGGGCCCGTAGTTGTATGTCATCACGCCTTCCGGGGTGGACAGCCAGTTGATTATGGCCATGCACAGTTCCGGATAGAACGTCTTCGCTCCGATAGCCCATATCCGGTTGCCGCCGTTGACGTTCAGGCCGTATGTTAGGTTGACGGCGTCGTCAGCGGTCTTGGCGTACATCATCTTTCCGGCGGCCAGGTGTTCCCGCGAGTTATACAGCCCGCTGCCCATCCAGCTGAACAGGTTGAGGAACGCGGCGCCGGTCTGGTAATCCTCGCTCACGTCGTTGAAGGTCTGGGTCATCGAGTCCGGGTTGAGCAGGCCTTCCCGGTACAGCTTGTTATAGAACGCCAGCGAGCGCAGGTACATCCCGCCAGGCTCTAACGCGCCCTGGTATGTCTGGGCGTTCACGTCGTACAGGCCGATACCGAACTCATCATAACCATATAACGCGCCGGTCGCCTTGACGAACATCACCATGTCGCCGTCCCAGTCCGGGAATATCGACATGCCGTACGTCTTGCCGCCGGTGTCGGAGGTCGGCTCGATCTCCCGCATCGCCTTGAGGACGGGTATGTAGTCCTCCAGCGTCTTGATTTCGGGATACCCGACCGCCTTGTACAGGTCCCAGCGCAGGTCGGGATAGTAGAAGTACGACTCGTGGTCGGTGACGGACGTGCCGACGTTGTGGCCGAACCCGTACAGCGTCCCGCCGGACAGGGCGCGGTTCTTTTCGAGCGCCTTGCCCATGTTTTCGGCGATATACGGGCCGTAGCCGGCCAGTATGCCCTCATCCTCCCAGTCGAACAGCAATCCCGCGCCGACCGCCTGCAGGTATTCGTCGCCGTCGTTGCCAAAGAGGATGATGTCGCCCAGGTCCCGCGCGGCCATGCGCGTTGAGAACGTGCCGTCGGCCTCGTTGATGATGTTCAGCTTGACGTTGAACTTGTCCAGCATGACCTTGCCGAACCAGCCGACCTGCTCGCCCGCGTAGTTGGCCAGCTGCGAGTAGACCTGCAGCGTGACTGTCTCCTTCGGGATTACATCCTCCGGGATGCCGCCAGCCGTCGCCCCGCCAGCCATCGCCAGCAGCAGCGCGGCCGCCAGCGCGAGCGCGGTCCGTTTCCTTGATGTTTCCATGTGGTTACCTCCTTTTATGTAAAGGGTACGCCGCTTAACCGGCATATCACCCTTTAACCGCGCCGATCATGATCCCTTTCTCGAAATACCGCTGCATAAACGGGTAAACCATCAGTATCGGCAGTATTGTCACCATCGCGACGGTAAGCTGCATCGTGCGCATGTTGAGCGTCGAGGCGATGGCGGCCTCCGTCACCGCGCCGCCGCTGCCCGCGCTCATCAGCGCGCCCAGATTGGATGTGGAGGTCAGGTAGATGTAAAGCCTGTGCTGGAGCGTGTAGAGCCTGGGCTGGCTGGACATGAGTATGATGGAGTCGGTGAAGCTGTTCCAGTGCCCGACCGCGCCGAATATCGCGATCGTGGCGAGCACGGGCCTTGACAGCGGGAAGATGATCCGCGCGAATACGCGGAGATACCCCGCGCCGTCGATCGCCGCGCTCTCTTCCAGCTCGGCGGGCACCGACTCGATATACGTCTTGACGAGGATTATATTGAACGGCGCGACTATCGAGGGTATGACATATCCCCAGAAATTGCCCGTCAGCCCCAGCATAGACATGTTCAGGAACCACGGTATCAGTCCCGCGTTGAAGTACATCGTTATGACGACCGCGCGGTAAACCATCCGCCGCGCGAACATCTCCTTCTTGGTGACGAGGTAGCCCATGAACGCCGAGGCCAGCGCCATCAGCCCCGTGCCAAGCGCGGAGCGCCCCACCGTTACAAGTATGGCCTGGCCGATGTCTCCGACGCTGAGCAGCTTTATGTAGTTGCCCAGGTGTACGCCGCGCGGCCACAGCCTGACCGCGCCGATGCGGACCAGCTCGTTATCGCTGATCGTATTGATGAAAAGGTAATAGAACGGGAACAAGCACGCCAGCGAGAACAGCGTGAAGAACGCGTAGTTCAGCGTATGGAACGCGATGTCGCCGCCCGTGAGCTTATATCCCGCGTGTTTTGTCATATTATACTCTCCCCGCGAATCAGGAACGACGCCCGGTTCGCGACAAACAGCAGCGTTACGCTGACCAGCGACTTGAACATCCCCACCACCGTAGCCAGCGATATGTTAGAGTTCCCGCCGGAGGCCAGTCCCAGCGTGTATACGTACAGGTCCAGGACCTCTATGGTCTGCTTGTTCATCTGGTTGCGGAAGACGAGGTATTGGTCCATGCCGTTGGAGAGCATGTTGGCGATGGACAGCAGCAGCAGGACGAAGTATGTCGGGGTAAGTCCCGGCGCGGTGATGTGGCGCATCTTGCCAAAGCGCGTCGCGCCGTCTATCGACGCGGCCTCATACAGCTGCTGGTCTATCCCCGATATCGACGCGACGTATATGATCGCGCTCCAGCCCAGCCCCTTCCACACGCCCCACAGCCACATCTTAAGCCAAATGTTCGCTCCGCTCATCAGGGCGTTGCCGCCCTGGGCTATTAGCCCCAGCGACATCAGCGTCGAGTTGACAAACCCCTCGGTCGAGAACAGCGCGAACGCTACCGCGTAGACCAGCACCCAGCTGATGAAATTGGGGATAGTGGTTATGCCCTGGACCAGCTTGCGCGGCGCGGCTGAGTTCATCTCGGTAAGGAACACCGCGAAGGCCATCGGCAGCCATGACGTGGCGATGCCTATGCCGCTCATGGCGAGGGTGTTGCGCATCACGCGGGCTATATCCGCCTTTGTCGCGGCGTTCTGGAACAGGTAGGCGAACCACTTAAGCCCGACGAACCTATCCGCCGTCAGAGCGTACCCCGGCTTATAGTCGTAAAACGCGTACCGCCAGCCCAGCAGGGGCATGTATGAAAACACAACTATCAGCGCGACGAAGGGCAGCGCCATCAGGAACAGCGAATACTTGGCGGGCATGGCGGGCGGCTCGGCGGCCTCCGCCTGGACGGATCCGCGCGGACGGCGGACGTCTTGGCTGAGCAGCGCGGCCGCCGACATTGCGGCGGCAATCGCGAACACCGCGGTAAACACCAGCATCCCTACGGGAACCAGCGGGTCGACGCGCGAGGATTCTTCCAGCGCGGCAAACCTGCCCGCGACGATCCTAAGCGCCAGCGACACAAACAGCCCGACCGCCGAACCTGCCAGCGACGCCCGGCACCCCAGCCGTCTCAACGGCCTGTTCCCCAGCGACACGCACCCGCCGACCGCCATCGCGGCGACGGCCAACGCCATCGCGAACCCGCAAAAATAGACAAGGTTCAACAGTCCCGCGTCGATCCAGCCCCTCATCAACGCGCGAGTGAACGGCGTGAGGACCGCGCCGCGCGAGACGACGCACGTGAACAGCGAGACATTCCCGCTGATCAGCCCGCTGAACCGTATCGGGTTCACGCCCGGCGCGAACAGCAACGCCAGCGCCGCGCACACCACGGCGCGATACACGATCACCAACGCTCCGCCGCGTCCGCGCGAAACCGTTTTATTCCCAGCCAGCCCCATCGCCATCCACAATACCCCCGAACACGTTGTCAGCTTTGCCACGATCCATTATCACCAATTATACATATCTGTTAAAGAACTGTCAAAAGCTAAGTGTTAAAGAAGTGTTAAAGAAGTGTTAAGGGCGCGTAAGGCGCAAAAAGACTTTCCGGCTGACGTCAGGCACGGATATCTTTTTGACCGACGCGAAATTTCCCCTTGACACCCTGGTCGACCGTCGTTATAATAGCGATAGACCAGTATGGTCTATCGCGCGAAAGGAAGTGATCGAATGGCCGGTCGGTTCGACGCGTTCCACGCGCTGGATCAGGAGAAGCAAACGCGCGTCATCGAGGCAGCGCTGGCCGAGTTCGCGGAAAAGGGCTACGCGCGGGCCAGCTCAAACGAGATTGCGCGGCGGGCTTGCGTCGGCAAGGGCATGCTGTTCTACTACTTCGGCAGCAAGGAGGAGCTGTACGACTTCCTGTGCGAGTATGTCGTCGAGTTCGCGAAGAACACATATCTGCAGCTGGCGCTGTTCGAGTCTGGCGACTTCCTGGAGCGGTACCGGAAGCTGATCGAGATAAAGCGCCGGGCGACAGCCGATCGCCCGCTGCACATCGCGTTCTTCGAAAAATTCTACCGCGAGGGGAACGCGGAGCGCGGCGGCAAGTATATCGAGGAGACAGCCGCGATATACAAATTGGTATCCTCAAGCCTCTACGACGGCGTGGACTACTCAATGCTGCGCGACGACATGGACGGCCCGACCGTCCTATCCTACATGAAATGGCTGTTCGACGCGTATACCGCCGAAAGCAGCGGGCGGTTCAAGCGCGGCGAGTACGACGTGACGGACGAGGCGGCTGTCGCCAGGGAATGGCGGAAGTTTGACGGATTCGTCAATGATATGCGCAAATTATTCTACAAAAATAATCATGATACCGCGATGAACGGGGAGGGGATTTGACATGTCGGCTAATGAGGTGATCCGGATTGAGGGACTCGTCAAGCGGTTCGGACGGATCAGCGCGCTTAATGGCATCGACCTATCGGTGAAGGCGGGCGAGGTCCGCGCGTTCCTAGGTCCCAACGGCGCGGGCAAATCCACCACGATCCGCTGCCTGCTGGGTATACTCCGCGCGACCAGCGGGTCCGTGAGGCTGTTCGGCCAGGACGCGTGGACGGACGCGGTAGAGCTGCACAAGCGCCTCGCGTACGTCCCGGGCGACGTGAACCTGTGGGATAACCTTACCGGCGGCGAGGTGATCGACCTGTTCCTCTCGCTGCGCGGGACTAAACCCGACAGGGCCGCGCGGCAAAAATACCTGGACCTATTCGAGCTGGACCCGTCCAAGAAGTGCCGGACATACTCCAAAGGGAACAGGCAGAAGGTAGCGCTCGTGGCGGCGTTCGCTTCGGACGCGGAGCTGTTCGTGCTGGATGAGCCTACCAGCGGGCTTGACCCGCTGCTGGAAAAGGTGTTCCAGGACTGCGTCGGCGTGATAAAGGCGCGGGGCAGGACCGTGCTGCTCTCCTCGCATATCATGAGCGAGGCGGAGAAACTCGCGGACAGCGTGAGCATCATCAAGGATGGCCGGATCGTCATGGAGGGCGTGATGCGTGACATCGCGGCGAGGGGCGCGTCGCTTGAGGAACTATTCCTATCCGAATATAAGGGGAGGGTGTCATGACAACGGCGGGTTACGCGCGGTATTCGCGCTTCATAATCCGGCGGGAGCGCGTGGTTGGGCTGATATGGCTGCTCGCGATGCCGCTGGCGGCTTTCGGGCTGGCGTCGCTGTATCCCGGGCTGCTGCCAACACCGGAGTCGCTGCTTAGCATGGCCTCCACGATGAACACGCCCGCGATGGTCGCGATGATGGGCCCGGTCTACGGCCTGGACAGCCTCACGCCCGCCATCGCGATGTCGCAGGAATGCCTTATCTGGTTCGCCATCGCGTCGATCTTGATGAACATATTCTTCGTGAACCGCCACACGCGCGTTGACGAGGAACTCGGGCGGCATGAGATGTTCGCGGCGCTGCCGGTCGGGCGGCTGGCTGGCGGCGCGTCGGTGATCGTCGACGCGCTCGTTATGGATGTTGTTATAACTATACTTACGGCGTTGCTTCTCATCGCGCTTGACGTCGGCGGCACGACGGCGGCTGGCGCGTTCGCGTACGCGTCGTCCATCGGAGCGCAGGGGTTCCTGTTCGCGGCGGTGACGCTGTTGACGGCGCAACTGTTCTCCACGGCGCACGGCAGTATGGGCGCGGCGTTCGCGTTTATGGGTATTTCCTATATAATGCGCGCGTCCGGCGATGTCAGCGGCGGAGCGTTGTCGCTCATATCGCCGATGGGACTGGGTCTCAAAGTCCAGGCGTTCTACGCCAACGCGTTCTGGCCGATAGCCGCGCTGATCGCGGAGGCGGTGGCCGTCGCCGCGCTCGCGCTGGTCGTCAACGCTCGGCGGGACGTTGGGTCCGGCGTATTCCCGGCGCGTAAGGGTCGCGACAGCGCGTCGCGGTTCCTGCAAAGCCCGCTCGGGCTGGCGTGGAGGTTGTCGCGCGGGACGTTCATCGCGTGGGCGGTCGCGTTCCTCACGCTGGGCGCGATGTATGGCGCGGTGCTGGGCGAGTTGGACTCGTTCGTGGAGGGCAACGACGTAATCCGGCGGATGCTGGAAGGGCAGTTAGGCGCGAAGTCGCTTGTAGACGCGTATATACCGCTGCTGGGATGCGTGATGGCGTTGATCGCCTCGATACCTGTCGTCAACACGGTAAACCGCCTCCGCGCGGAGGAACGCCGGGGCCGCCTAGAGCAGGTTTACGCGCGGGCGGCATCGCGGCGGGCCATGTTCGCGGGGTTCGCGGCGATAGCGGCAGCGGAAGCCGTGGTGTTCACATTCCTGAGCGCGTTCGGGCTGTACGTATCGGCGTCCGGGACCGGGCTGGTTTCGCTTGGCGCGATCATGGGCGCTTCGTTCGCGTACGTACCGGCGATACTCACGCTGGCGGCGGTCGCGGCGATGCTGGTCGGTATCGCGCCGAGGCTGACCGCGCTGACGTGGGCGCTGTTCGGTTACTCGTTCATAATGATGTACTTCGGCCGGTTGTTCGATATGCCGACAGTCTTGCCGCGGCTCTCGCCGTTCAGCGCGGTACCGCAGCTTCCGGTCGAGGCGTTCCGCGCGGTGCCGATAGCTGTGATGTGCGGATTGTCCGCGCTGATGTGCGGGGTTGGTCTGGCAGGGTATCGCGAGCGGGATACGAGGTATTGAGGGGGCAGGGCTGGCAGGAAAACGCGGCAGACGAGCGGGTCCGCCCGCGTTTTCCTGTTTTATGGGGATATCGCGCAATTCATTTTATGTTGTAATAACATTCGAAGCGGTCTATGCTAAAAGACAGAGTCAGCTCGGGAGTATGCGCCGTAAATATTTCAGGCTCAGAAACAATTCCGGTTATAACATGCAGTAGAAAGATTATAATCACTTGGAGACTACCCCTGTCCGCAAACAGTCCGCGCCGCTTTACAAAAAGATTTCCATCCACCCCTTGACAACCCCTAGTTTTCATGTTATACTTGCCACAGGCAAGTATAACCGAGAGCGACAACAAACGAACGTACCCAATAAACATCATCCCGCCCGAACCGCAAAAAAACCGCGAACCGCCCGCGCCGCAGACGGTTCACGCTTATTCAAGTGGCGGACTGCTCCGTACCAAACGCAAACCCGCGCCGAGTATTCTTCATAGGCGAAGCGGTCGCGTTTGAGTTTGGGTTGACGAGAGTGTAGCAGCCACGCAAATCCCACTTGCCATTTCCGCAAATTTATGTTATACTGTAAACAGAAATTTTATGGGGTGAGAAGTGATTATAACATACGGCAATACGCTAGTCGGAAGCTCCGGGATAAACGGAGACAACTTTTACATCTCTCCGGACGGCAGTTTGCTCGTGCTTGCGGATGGCGCGTCAGGCGCAGGGCGCGAGGGCAAAGTTGCTATGAGCCGGACGTGTGTTGAATTGGCGCGGAGCTTTGATTTCCGAACATCGGGACTGAACCCGCACGACTATATTTCAGCTTTGTTTAACAGGATAAATGACGCGCTCATTGTTCTTTCTCAGCGCGAGGGCGTTTTGTGTTTCGGCACGATTGTCATTGCGCTGATTGAAAACGGAGAACTGTGGACTACGACATTCGGGGACTCGCCCGCTTACTTGTTAAAGGGCGGCGAGATGATTCGGCTTGCCAAAAACGCCAAACGATACGAATGGATGATTAACGCGGATCACATCACGCGAGAGCAATACGATTCGTATCTGACCTCTATGCATCCGATGATGTGGAGCGCATTCGATAGATTTTTACCATGGATTGTCCCGAACAATGTAATTGAACATTACACGCTGTCTGACAGTGATGTGTTCTTCGCTTGTTCTGACGGATTATCGGATTGGATTACACCTGATTCAATGCTAGAAAACATACACAGGCTTGGATTGCATGAAGCTGTCGATAGGATGATTATAACAGCTCGTGACTTGGCACTAACTCAGCAAAACCACTATGATGATATAACGGCAGTTGGCGCAGTAATTTAGCGCGCGCATTTCGCGCAGCGACGGCTTTGCCGATTTAACAACCATTGTGGTTGAGAGGGTTTACTCTCCCTCCGCAGGTGTGTTTGCGGTCTACGCCGCGCTGCCGCTCACCTCTTCGCTATCGGTGGATTTGCCCTCGCGCTTAGTTCGCCATTCCGCGAACTCGCGCTTACCCTCGTCGCTCTCGAAATATTCAAGAATCGCGGGTACAGGCACCGAGCCAGCGCTTCGAGCGCACTGACTCCTAACTCGTTGGCTGTTTTGTCATGTGGTTCTTTTCTTAAAGCACTGACCTCCTAAAAAGATTTGGATATGTTTATGCGGACGGCCTGTCGAGAACCGTCCGCGCTTGAGCGCAGTGTAGCGTAAATTTCAGCAACGTCAAGTCACAACATTCAATGCGAAATCGGTTTTAACATTTATTCGTTTGCCTCTTAACAAACGACAAAATTTATGTTATGCTTGCCGTAGGTAAGCACGAAACAAAGCTAGGTAATCCAAATGAAACCGATATATGAAACTCTGCTTGAACTGCGGAAAAGCTATGGTCTGTCGCGGATTACGCTGGCAAAAGCGTTGGGCGTGTCGCGGAACGCAGTCAACGCGATATTCCTCTACGACGACAAGCTGACAATCACATATAAACTGGCAAAACGGTACGAAAACTGTCACGCTTGCGGAGCTTGAAGAAGCGGAAAACGCGAAAACCGCCGATGTTCTCGACGGTTCGCGTTTGTCCCTAGTGGCGGGGCACACTTTGGCAAATCCGAAACCTCGACATCATCAAGCGTAATCGCCTTTGTACCAGCATTGCAGTTGTATGTCAGCACCAACCTGTCATCGTAAACATACACCGAATTGACGAATATGTCAATCATCGCCTGCCGATACTCCAGGTTGTCCATATCGCCGTTCTTGAAGCGGTTGATCCAGAAAATAACCTGTTCCTCCGTGAGCATCGTTCGTTCCAGTTCCGCTTGCAGGAGTTTGACTTCTATCTCGGCTTTTCGGGCTTCCAAGTCTTCAAGCCTTTGTTTCGTAGTTGGCGTGAGCAAGCCTGCCTGAATCGCATCGACGATGTTCGTCAAGCCTTTCTCGGTTTCGGCCAGTTCCTGCCGCAGCACGATAACCGCCGAGTCCTCTGTCTGCTGATATTCAACGACGCGCTTTGCTATGTCACGGACTACGCTGTCTTTCAAGACTGTTTCGACGGTTTCCCTGACGGCCAAATCCTCAATCCAGTCCTTTTTGACCGCTCTCTTGTCGCAGCCGCGTTTGCGTTTTGCCGATAGGCATTTGTAATAGTGATAAGTCTTTGCGAGTTTACCGGTCCCGCTCTCGCCGACCATGTACGCGCCGCATTTCCCACAGATAAGTTTTGTGGTTATCAGGTATTCCACTTTGGCTTTCGCTTTAGCCGGTGCGCGTTTGTTCTGTTCCAAACGCCGTTGCGCTCTGTCCCAAAGCTCCGGCTCCACTACCGCTGGGATACCTCCGGGCATGATATGCTCGCCATAAACGTAATCACCTTTGTAACGCGGATTCGTGAGCATATTGCGAAAGCTGTTATAGCTTATCTGACCACCGTTTTTCGTGTAGATCCCACGAGCGGACAGACCGCGCACAATGTCCGCGACGCTTACGCCGTCAGCGTACTTCTCAAAAATTTCCCGCACCACGGGCGCAAGTATGGGATCGGGCTGATAATGCTGCTCGCTGTCAACAAGATAGCCATAGGGAACATTGCCGCCGTTGTACTTGGCTTTCAGCGCGTTCTCGGTCTGTCCGCGTTTCATTTTCTCCGCCAGTTCCGCTGAATAATACTCTGCCATTCCTTCCAGGACGGATTCAAGGATAATGCCCTCAGCGCCTTCGGAAATGGTTTCCGTCGCGGAGATGACCTTCACGCCGATCTTGCGGAGAATAGCCTTGTAGTGGGCGCTGTCATAACGATTGCGAGCAAAGCGGTCGAGCTTCCATACAATCACGACATCGAACAGCTTTTTCGCAGACTCCCTTATAAGCCGCTGGAATTCCGGGCGGTTCTCGGCAGCGCGACCTGATATGGCGCGGTCGATGTACAGCTCGACCACAGTCAAGCCTTTCCTTTCCGCAAACGCTTTGCACTCGCGGACTTGCCCTTCAATAGATTCCTCCCGCTGACCGTCGGATGAATAGCGAGCGTAAATCACAGCTTTCATTTCTGCGGCTCACCTCCCGCCATATTCATAACCAGTTCTTTCAGTTTTTTGTTCATCGGAGAGAGCGGATCAAAGCACGCTTCCACGAAATCCATCCATTCGTCCTCGCGGACAGCTTTGCGTTTCAATAACTCAGGCTCGTTCTTGAACACCTCGCCCTCCGGCTTTTCCGTCCTGCCAAGAATGTAATCGGCGGACACGTCAAAATAATCGGCGTATTTCAGCAAAACATTGTCCGGTGCTGACGCCAGATTATGCTCATATCGGTTAATCGCAGACTGAGAAACTCCGAGCAGCTTTGACAGTTTAAGCTGCGACAGATTCAGGCTTTCCCGCAACTCGGTCATTCGTTTTGCGACTGCTTCCATTAGCGTAACCTCCCGCAGTAGAATTACCTGCGGCAATTATACTGCGTTTCAAGATAATTGTCAATCCTTAAACGAAAATATTTTTTAATCGTTTCCGGTTAATGCTTGCTCTTGACTTTCTTGCAGACATACGCTATGCTTCTCGCAGATGCGGATGCTGTCGCTCTTGACAGGCGTCCGCATTAAAATTTAATTTCATAGGAGGGGTCAACGTGAAAATTGCCGACGAGAACAGTTCAGTACCCACCGACGCAATCGAAGCGTTGGCCCGGCGTCTGCTCCCCGCGATCCGTACTTACTTCGAGAGTGACGAGGGACAGCGCGAGTTTGCCAAGTGGCAAGCGGAGAGCGACGCCGAAAAATTCACCGGCGGGGAGGTGAAGCCTGACGGACGGATCAGGCGCACCGCCTGACGGCGGAACAGGGAGGATTGACGGCGGCCAATCTTCCCTGTTCACGTTTCCTCGCGACCGCAGAGTAACTATAAAGTGTACTCCACCGCTACTTTCGCCGCGTAGCGGCAAAGTAGCAGAGTGGGTCACGTACTTTGAAAAAGTGCGTGAAATTCGTTCTTTTCTCCGTCGGTGAACAGTCGGATTACTTCCTGAATACAAACAAATATTCGTGGGCCAATAGCAGAAAATTATTCATGATGCTTTTTGCTTTCCAATACTCAGTGTCTTACAGTTGTGCTGTTCCTTGATGATGATTTCTTTCGTCGTGAACCCTGCGTTCTCGAAAATTTTCATTACATCAAAGCTCATCGGAACGACACAACCTTTCTTGCGCGTGTCTCCCATCAAGATAGCGCAAAATTTTCCGTAACGCAACACACGGAAACATTCGGCAACGACGGATTTCATCTGCTCCAAGAAATCGCGAACGCTATAGTTGGATAAGTCTCCGTCTATGCCATCGCTGTAATGAATAATGTCGGCATAAGGCGGATGCGTACAGATTAAATCGACGCTCTTGCTCTGTATGAAGTCAAGGTTGCGGGCATCGCCTTGCTTGATGTAAATTTGTGCCGTACGCGAATAATCGAAGGCCGTTTTTATACGACAACGATCCAAGGCAGTCGGGCTGATGTCAACGCCGATAATGTTTCGGTTTAAGAGTTTTGCTTCAACAAGCGTCGTACCGCCGCCCGCGAACTGGTCAAGGACAAGATCGCCCTCTTGCGAATATCGCAAGAGTAGATTACGCGGAATATACGGAGACCAATTTCCACGATATTTTGCGTCATGCGTCGCCCAATTTCCACGTTCGGGAAATGACCAGACTGTATTATTTTCAAGTTGAAAGTTATCTGGCTCAAATTTTATCTGCAATCTTTACACCATGATTGATTTCTTATTTGGCCATTCTCCATCTTTCTATACCCAAATTCACTGATTGGTTTTTCTTGTCCACAGTTAGGACAAATACGAGTGGGTTCGCTCCCGTTGTAACTATTTGATTGGATTATAGGCTTTTCGGTATTTTCTTTCTTACTAAACATTTTTTGCACCTTTTCTAAAAAGCGCTTTTACTATTCGTTTATCAATTCAAGAATCCAATTTAACCAACCCTTGATAGTAGAAGAACGGCGTTCAAAAGTGCTGTAACTACTGACGTTATACAGACTTGAGTCTTTCATAATCTGAATTATTTCACCCGTTGAGGGCATACTGCCGCTTTCAAGATACTTGCGAAGCGTATCACCGAAAGCCTTATGTGATAATACCAAATCGCAGAACGCCAGCTGGCGCTGTTTATAGTTTAGGCGAAAAATCCGTTTGCCCGTATCACTCAACCCATACACAGGTGTTACACCGTCACGGTGCTTTTCAAGCAAACCAAGGTACCGCGCCGCATCGGTGTAATAATTCGTTTGTCGTGCGTCAAATGCATACTGCTCGGTAACATCATTTCGGCTTAACTCTTGCTCGTCCAACAATTCACAAATGTTAATTACCCTCTCGAAACTATCCGCTTGCGGGAAAGGGATTTGCGGTTCCGGCATCACGCCCACTCGCTGTAATGTCGACTGAATGTCGGTTATTTCTATTGCGGTATCTTCGACCGAGTAGTTTTTCTGATTTACCAAGACAATCGAACTATAATTATTCGTGTCTTGAAAGGCGTACTCATATAACCGATAAATGCCATTTGAGTATACCAAGAATAGAGGCCTTACGGGTTTCGTAATGCGGCTTTGCCAAACTCTGAAAGGATAGTAAAGTTGCCTTACTAAAAAATCTTCTGATAAGTCGCGTTTCGCTTCAAAGAGAGCTAATCCTCTTACACCCTCATACGCCGCATCAATCTCAATCTGTGAATTATCGACTTGAACGCGACAAGGAGTAGAGGTCTTTGAGTTGGCAATACCAAAGCTAAAAGAGCCGGAACCCATACGCCCGGAAACAGTAGAGAGCAAATCTTCGTCTTGAAGAAAATCTGAAACAATATTCGCCGCTACCGCGCAATTTAATGCAATAGCTTCACTTGGAATGTTGTTTGAATCCAAACTCTGAATATGTGTTGGTAATGACACCCTTGTTACAGGGACGGTGTAATTTTCAAATTTATGATATGCCTCAAAGTGCGAAATAACATAATCGCCCCTTGTGATAGGCAATATGGCCAGTTGATTATCCGCAAAAATTCTAGGCAAATTAATTATATGATCGAATTTTGCCATAAGTCGCGGTTCTCTAAATTCTTTAATTTGCGTTGCGGAAATCTCAAACTGACCGTTAGCCTCAATCTGATTGAGAATATCATACTTTGAGAACAACTGCTCCCAAGCGGTATCGTTAAGGCTTTTAGGCAGACTACTCATAGTTTCTCACCACCAATTCATCAACTTCACCGCGTTTTGCGGAATCAGAATTAACCGCCCGTTTTGCTTGGACAACGGTGATATGGTAGGATGCGTACTGTTTCTTTATAAAGTCTGTTGCCGAATTGGAGAGCATAAATTTCAGCCCTCTTGCGGCTAAGTCGTCACAACACTCACGCAATCTTATTTGGTCATCGCGAGCAAAACCGCCTCTTGAATATCCCGTAAAACTGGATGTGTCAGAAATGGGGTCATAGGGAGGATCAAGGTAGACAAATGTGCCTTTCGGCAAAGTCTTTAAGACTTCCGCATAATCATAAGAAGTCAAATGGATAGTTGCTGCATTCAAATATGCGCTAACCGCTCTAAGCGTTGGGGCGTTTACAATATTTGGATTACGGTAGCTCCCGAAAGGCGTGTTGAACTCCCCGGCATTATTCACGCGGAATAATCCATTATAACAAGTCTTGTTGAGGTAGAGTATGCGGGCGGCTTTCTGAACATCAGATCGAGTGTCGTACTCAGGCCGATTCCTGTCCCAATCTCTAACAGCATAAAAATATTCGGCTTCATTCCTAAATGTCTGTAATTCCGTAATAAGGGCTTCCACATCGCTCTTTATCACGTTGTAAACATTAATTAACTCATCATTAATATCGTTGATATAGGCTGTAGCGGGTTGCAAGTAAAATAACATTGCGCCGCCGCCGATAAACGGCTCGCTGTATGCAGTAATCCGCTTCGGAAGTAACGGAGTCAGCACGTCCAGCAACTGGCGCTTGCCACCAACCCATTTCAAAACAGGGGTAGCCAACTTATTTTTTCCCATTGCCAGAGTCCCCCTTTTTTGTCTCAACTGCAATAATTACTTGCTTTCCAACCACAAAACAAATCCGAAGCCCCCTCCCACAGGGCAAAGTGGCGAGCGGGGTTCGGATTTGACCAATTTTGGCGGAGAAGCCGGGA
This sequence comes from Oscillospiraceae bacterium, assembly GCA_031270865.1. Classification (GTDB taxonomy): domain Bacteria; phylum Bacillota; class Clostridia; order Christensenellales; family Aristaeellaceae; genus BNUH01. The sequence continues at coordinate 5,197 of JAISWI010000069.1, read as the reverse complement.
TTCGAACCCGGGCGCCAGTTTCCCAGCCTACTCCCTTAGCAGGGGAGCCCCTTGGGCCTCTTGGGTACTTCTCCACGCCCATAGATATCATAACCTAAACCGCGCCGATATGCAAGCGGAAATTTTGGTTTTAGCCACGCCGCCTGAAAAAAATCGGTAGCTTGAAAAAAAACCGGCGTCGGCGTATACTGTCGTAATGTGAAGTATTATAGGTTTTATCGGAGGGACTATGCCGGATCAAACAGGGCTGGACATGGACAGGCTGCGGGCAAAGCAGGGTTTCATATGCGACATGGACGGGGTGATCTACCACGGCAACCGGCTGCTGGACGGCGTGGCGCGGTTCGTGGACTGGCTGGCCGCTGAGGGCAAGCGCTTCCTGTTCCTGACCAACTCCAGCGAGCGCGCGCCAAGGGAACTGCAGGCTAAGCTGGCGCGGCTGGGGCTGCAGGTCGGCGAGGGACACTTCTACACCTCCGCGCTGGCCACGGCGAGTTTCCTGCGCAGCCAGCAGCCCGGCGCGAGCCTATACGTGATAGGCGAGCCGGGACTGGTAGGCGCGTTGTACGAGGCGGGATTCACCATGAACGACGTCAGCCCCGATTACGTTGTTGTCGGGGAGACGCGGGCATACAGCTTTGAGAAGATCGAGCACGCGGTGCGCCTCATTCTGGGCGGCGCGAAGTTGGTCGCGACGAATCCGGACTTGACCGGACCCGCCGAGCATGGCGTAGCCCCGGCATGCCGCGCGTTGGTATCGCCGATTGAGCTGGCTTCGGGTAAAACCGCGTACTACGTGGGCAAACCAAACCCGCTTATAATGCGCCACGCGATAAAACGATTAGGCGTGCCCGTCGAGCAGACCGCGATAGTCGGCGACCGCATGGATACAGACATCATCGCGGGGATTGAGTCCGAGATCGACACCGTGTTGGTGTTGTCCGGCGTGACTACGCGCGAGGGTGTCAAGGCGTTTCCGTACAGGCCGAGGTACGTGCTCAACGGTGTGGGCGACATACCGCCCGGAGGGGCGGCTGTTTAGTGAAAATTGTCGAGCCAAGTTTCAAGATTCTTGATATACCGGATGAACCAACCGGCTATCCGGCGTTCGAGGCTATTGTCGCCGCGCGTATCGAGATGGCGGGACGCGTGTGCTACAAGAGCGAGGACCGCGTGACGGACAGCAGCGGCCCCGGCTTCGTCCGGCGGATGATCAGGAGCGGGCACGAATCCGTTATAGAGCATGTATCGTTATCTGTGCGCGTGGTTTGTGACCGGGGTGTATCGCACGAATGGGTCAGGCACCGCATCGCCAGTTATTCGCAGGAGAGTACCAGGTATTGCAACTACGGCAAGGATAAGTTCGGCAATGAGGTAACGTTTATCAGGCCGAGCTTCTGGGCTGAGGACACCGCGCAGTATCGGCTCTGGAAGGACGCGATGGGTCACGCGGAGGACGCGTATCTGGGATTGCTCAAGTCCGGGGCAAGCCCGCAGGAGGCGCGGGGCGCACTGCCCAACAGCGTCAAGACCGAGCTCATAGCGACGATGAACCTGCGCGAGTGGCGGCACTTCTTCAAGCTGCGGGCGGATAAGGCCGCGCATCCTCAGATGCGCCAGCTGGCCGAGCCCATGCTGTGGCGGTTCAGGCTGCTGCTGCCGTGCGTGTTCGATGATATCTACCCGGAGCTGTTCGAAGATATCCTCCCGGAACTGTTCGCGCCTTGACAACCGCGCGTCGGTCAGGTAATATTCACTTGATACCATATTATAACAATAAGGTACAGGAGGGCGAATGGATCAGCAGTCCGTATTCGATGAGAGGATCAAGGAGCGCGAGGCCGCCGAAAAGTCGGCCAAGCCCACGCGCAAGGGTTGGGTTGGGTTCGTTGAGGGCGACGTCGTCAACTTCATGGTACAGTATGAGTTGGAAAAGATGACGCTCGACGACGGCGAAGGCAATAAGGCCAAGCTAACGCGCCTGAAAGATAACGCGATCAAGGTCGAGTGCACTTCGTCGAACATCGTGTGATGGGAGGAACGCAATGAGGACAATCCCACTGGGCAAGTCAGGGCTGGCGGTTCCATGCGTCGCTGTCGGCTGCATGCGCATAAACAGGCTGAGCGACACGGAAGCGGAGCGGTTCATAAAAACCGCCATCGGCGCGGGGGCGAACTTCTTCGACCACGCGGATATCTACGGGCGCGGCGAGTGCGAAACCATCTTCAGCCGCGCGATCAGGATGACGCCGAGGGTTCGCGAGGGGATGATGCTGCAGAGCAAGTGCGGCATCGTGCCGGGCCGGATGTTCGACTTCTCGCGCGAGCACATACTGGAGGCCGTGGACGGCAGCCTGGAGCGGCTCAACACCGATTACCTGGATGTGCTGCTGCTGCATCGACCCGACGCGCTTGTAGAGCCGGATGAGGTGGCCGAGGCGTTCGACCGGCTGAAGTCGGCGGGCAAGGTCCGCTACTTCGGCGTATCAAACCAAAACCCGGCGCAGATCCAACTGTTACAGGCGTCGCTCAACCAGCCCATAGCGGCTAACCAGCTGCAGTTGAGCATAACGCACGCGGGGCTGGTCGCCGAGGGCTTGCATGTCAACATGTTGGATGATACCGGAATAAACCGCAACGGGTCCTCGCTGGACTACTGTCGGCTTAACGGTATAACGGTGCAGCCATGGTCGCCGTTCCAGTACGGATTCTTCGAGGGAGTATTCATCGGCAGCCCGAAGTTTCCGAAACTCAACGTGGTGTTGGACGAACTAGCCGCGAAGTATGGGGTAACGCCGACCACGATAGCGATGGCGTGGCTGTTGAGGCATCCGGCGAGGATGCAGCCTGTTACAGGGACGATGAACGCCGAAAGGTTGTTGGACTGCGTAAAGGCCGCCGATATACGCCTGGAGCGCGAGGAATGGTACGCGCTGCTCATGGCGGCGGGGTATACCCTTCCGTGACATAGAGGCGCGTCGGTACGGCGGCTGTCGTACCGACGCGCTTTTTGTATGTGACGCGTTATATAGGCGGCTGGATATTAAGGATAACGCATAGGATTGGTATTGTTATCATAGACAAAAGGGTTGATAGGGCAACACAATTGGAAGCGAAGACGGAATCATGTTTGTAGTGGATAGACTGCATGGCGGTCAGCGTGGCGTGGGGCATTCCAGCCAGCGTCGCGGTGATCAGGCAAACCATGTCGGAGGCGCGGAGCAGGCGGCATATTACATATGTGATTAGCGGGAATGCCAGCAGCCGCAACGCGCTGAGTATCCACACGCGCCAGTTAGTCAGGTTGCGCGGCGACTGGCCCACCATCCTCGCCCCGACAACCATCATCGACAGCGGTGTGGTCAGGGATCCGAGGGTCTCCAGCGTGGAGAGCAGGAAGCCCGGTAGACGGACACGCGCCGCGAATAGAATTATGCCAAGTGCCGTGCCGACTAAGGCGGGCGTGAGGAGGGCTTTGCGCAAGTTGAGGGTTGTGCCACGGTTCAGGAGGATCACTCCGAGTGTCCACGCCAGCAGGTTGAACGCCGCGTTAATAACGACGGCGTAGATTAACGCGGGTTCGCCGAATAAGGCGGTCACGACGGGGTAACCCATGAACCCGCAGTTGCTGAATATGGATAGGTGTGTGATTAAGGCGCGTTGGCGGACAGGTTCTTTGTGGAATATCGCGAAACCAAGGGCGCCTGTCGCCAGCATTAGCGCCGAGCTAAGCGCGAAGGTAGCGAGGAGGTCACGAACCAGCTCCGGCGTGGGCTCACGCTGTAGTTTGGCTATCGCGACGCATGGGATCGCCACGAACAGGACAAGGCTGGACATAGCCGTAAGGCCAGGCTCGTCTATCCACTTAACGCGGCGTATGGCGAAACCGGCGGCTACAAGCAGCAGCAGCGAGAGGATGGGCTCAACGGCAAACATGCGGTATCATATTATCATCATCCTGTTATAATGGTCGGATTAGGATAAGCGGCGTGAGCTCGTCGCCCTGGCCGGATGGGTTGTCCCGAAGCGCGTCCTGGAGTTCGGCGTCGGTAAGGGGCATGCCCTTTGAACGGCCCAGTTGGTCTCGCTGGAGATCGTTAGCGTCCATAAGGACGGTGGGGATACCAGTGGCGGCCTCGACTTCGTCGCAGAGGCGGTCGGGCTCCGGGGGATTGATGAGCGCGAGCTCCTTGTAAAGGTCGAAGGAGGAGCGGAAATAGAATCCGTCAATGCCACCTACGCCTTGGCCGCAAACACGGTAGAAGACGCCGTGGAGACCGAACGGGCGAGTGACAGCGGAGAGGAAAGCCGCAAGGAGGACGCGGGGAAGGCCGACAATGTTGATGACAAGTTGGAGTTTGTAGGGTTCGTGCATGCCGACGCCTGTATGGTTGATACCAGCAAAGCGCCAGAGGAAGTTCGCCCAGAAGCCAGGGGTGACGTTTTTTCGCTCGACGACGCTGTCTTCGCACATTGCCATGACTTTGGCGCCGAAGGAGAGGACGTCGCCCGGGAGATAGAGGGGGGAGGCGTAGCGGGTTACGAGGTCGATTTTGGACTCGCGGCGCTGCACGAAATGGGTTTGGATCGCGTAGCGGGCATAGCGGCGGGCATTGCCGCCGGTGACGACGCCGCGGTCGTAGTAGGTTACGCCGGAGTGTTCGCGGCGTTGGTCGGCGAGGTTGCGGGATTCGATTATGCCCATGGTTTCGCCTCCATTGTGTGGTTCGCGGGATAGGGCAGGCGCATAGGGTAGAGTATGCCCGGAGGGGAAGGGGGGTATGCGGTGGAATGGGATGATATGGTTGAGCCGATGCTCGGGGCCATGGGCGATCGCGCGGCGGGGCTGGGCGGTGTGCTCACCGCGCTAGGGGAGATTGTCCGCGCGGCTGGCGGCATGGTTGGATCACTGGGCGAAGCCGCCGAACTCGAGACCGCGCTCACGCGGTCCGGTCAAGGCGCGAACGCGCTGACACAGTGCACAACCAAACTAGCATGCTGTCTAACCCGCCTGCTATGCGACAGCAACCGCGACAGCGAACCCTAACCCTGGAGGAACAACTTACCCTGGCCACATGGGTCCAGCGTCACGCTGGTCAGGGGGTCAAGGGGGGTGAAACCCCCTTGCGGGGTCTGGGGCAGCGCCCCAGCGTTCCCAACCCCCGCGCCACATTACCCGCATTCCCCGTTAGGTAAA
>JAISWI010000011.1 GCA_031270865.1 Oscillospiraceae bacterium | reverse complement strand
ACCCCGCAAGGGGGTTTCACCCCCCTTGACCCCCTGACCAGCGTGACGCTGGACCCTCGTGGCCAGGGTAGATTGTTCCTCCATGTTGGTTATGGACACCGCAGGCATTCGCGGACCGGAGGTCCGCTCTCACCATCCCAGCACGCGCCGTTGGGACACTGCTTCTTGCACGACATACCGTGCATCAACCACCCACCCAACTGCGGATCACTGCCGCGTACGGCTTGCTTGTCATAAACCTGCGAATCCGCCGTGTTATTCCCCGTAACCAACACCCCTGGCTCCGCCATATTGTTTGTCATTACCAAACCCGGACTGCTAAACCCAACAATCCTATGCACAAACTCATCGCCGCTAACGCTTCCTTGCCTTACCCGGTTCCCCTTTATCTCAACCGCCCGCGCCAGCGGATACACCGCCCCCGCTATGCCGCCCACCCAGTCGTTTGTGCCCGTTACGCTGCCGCTGCCGCAGTTATCCGCTATCAGCGTCTCGCCGCTAACCACCCCCGCGATCCCCCCAACCCCCGTTTCTCCCGACACATCCCCGGAGTTCACGCACTGCTTGACGTCGGCCGTATTGCCGCCCATTGTCGTCACACTGCCCGCGATCCCTCCGGTATTGTAACCTCCTCTCACGTCCGCGCGGTTCCGGCAGCATCTCACGATCCCGCTGCCCCCCAGTATTCCTACTATTCCTCCGGTATTAAGCTGACCTGTCACTTCCGCGCTCCTGAAGTTTACGCACTCCTCAATTTGGCATAACAGCGTGGCATACCCGACAATCCCCCCGGTCCCCTGCATATGCCCTGTAACCTCCGCTTCGTTATGACACTGCGACATTTTCGTACCCTCGGCGAACCCAACCAACCCTCCTACGAAGAAATTCCCATCGACCTCTCCCCTTACAGCGCATCTCTCCAACGTGGAACCCAGCATCGAGCCGGCGATCCCTCCAATGTTATCATGCGCGGAGCGGATCCTTGCCATCACGCTGACTCCCCTTAGCGTTGCTCTATCCGCGACGCGGAACAGCCCGCCCCAGTTATCTCCGTCGGTTATGCCGTTGCGGTTGAACTCCACGCAGACATTTAGATTCGTCACTGTCGGCGAGATCACAGCGGTATCCGCGCCGTAATAGTCGAACAGCGGCCTAATCAGCCCGCGCAGGGTATGCCCTCTCCCGTTAAGCGTCACGTTCCGCGCTTTAATCGGGGGAAACGGCTCTATAATATCGATATCGTTCCATAAGTTGACCGTGTCGCCGTTGGCGATCCTGCGGAAGTCATCCTGGAACGTCACGTCAACGATAGCCATACTGCTCCCCCTTTCGGCTATATTTGGCGATGGGCGCGCCGCGCTGGATCCCCTTAAACCATTCCGGGATAGGCGGCGGCGCGGGCAAACACTTCCCGCCGACTATCACCTTCTTAGGCCATGGCCTAGGCGGAGGCGCGGCGTAACATGGTTTGTATGATTTAGCTGGCAGCCTCAGGCAGACGGGCGTGGACGCTCCGTGGGGCATATCTGGCCCGTAGTCCGCGTTGGTTTCGATTATATACTTGTTATCAACTTCATCATCATGGATGATCACCTTGGCATACGCCTGGTTATTATACAGCCATAAACTGCCGACGTTCTCATCCTCGACCCCGGACACGCGCCGCGCGACTTCCCCCGCCTCTATCAATTCCGCGCAGACCATATTATTCTTGACGCGCGCCTCGCCCGGCTCGACCGTCACCATCGGCGGCGGTTTATATCCTATATCGGTTATACCGCCCAGTATACCGGCCGCGCCATCGTTTACCGCCGACACGTCCGCGCCGTTCAGGTTGTTGCTTACCTGGATTAGCCCGTATCCGATCGTGCCTACAATGCCGCCTACGATCCTGTCGCCGCTGATCTCCCCGGCGTTCGTGCTGCCCGTTATGTGGTTGACGCCGTCCGGGTAGCTCGATCCCCCGGCGATGCCGCCCACGCCCTCGCCGCCGGCGACCTTCGCGTAGTTGGTACACCTCATGACCTGGCTGTTCATGAGCATCTCGCCGACGATCCCGCCTGTGAACTCGCCGTCGCCCGACACAATCCCGTCCGCCGCGTTCTCGCAGGATTCCACGGCGGTGAAATTAACCTGCCCCGCGATCCCGGCCACCCTGCCCTGAGCCGCCGCAACCTTCACATGGCTGACGCTGCCGCACACGCGCGATTCCAGCGCCGCGCCGGTGATCCCGCCGCACAGCGCCTCGCACTTAACCTCGCCGTGGGATACGCAGCGGATGATCTCCGACCCGTCCTCGACCATCCCGGCGACGCCCCCGGCGTATGCTTCCCTGCTGTTGATGTTGGTATGGACCTCGCAGTCCTCCGCCTTGAACCGCCTGCCCAGCCGGACCATGCCGCCCATATAGCGGTGGTCCGTGTCCGTTATATCCACGTAAAGGCGCAGGTTGTTAACCGTGATATCCTCGCTGGCGATATCGTCCTCGACCGCGCCTGAATCCATGGACTGGGCGAACAGCGGCGCTGTCAGCCCGCGCAGGGTGTGGCGCTTGCCGTTAAACGTAATATTATTTCCCTTTATGGGACTCCACCTGCCGCGAAGGGTGATATCGTTCCAGAGGTTGACCGTGACTTCATCCAGCGGAAAATCGGGAATCCGCGCGAAATCCTCCTCGCGGGCAATATCGATATACATCATCGGCTATGTCCCCCTTCGGTCCAGGCGTGTCAGCCAGTTATCCTTTTCGGTCCCCGCACGCGTTTATACTATGTGAGCCGGAACGCATGGTGCCTGTCGATACCGGCAAACATATTGACAGCATTCGGAACAACGCGCCGTCGAGCGGTTAGGGCTTGTATTTAAGCTCAAAGCATGGTAAAATACACTCGCGACAATGAAGGAGGGACATACCTCATGCAAGCGATCAAGATGCTGGCGACCGTGCTGCTGGTTATCTCGTCTCTGGTGGTTATAATCTCGGTGCTGCTGCAGCCCGGGGAGACGTCGGGCCTGGGCGCCATCGCCGGCGGCGCGGAGACGTTCTTCGGCAAGAACAAGGCCAAGTCCTACGAGGGCAAGCTGGCGCTGGCGACCAAGGTCGCGGCCGGCGTGTTCCTGCTGATGTCGCTGATTATCGCCGCTATACACTAATAGGGCGGACGGTTGCTCCGGCGGGTCTTAGGCCTGATATGCGCCGCCGCTATTGGCGTCGGCGTTGTTTGTTTAATCCAATCGCGGCCGCTCCCGGGCAACGCGGGCGTAATAGCGGTCCGCGCCGTCCCGGTTGCCGCCGTGGACGGCACGGGCGGCAGCCTGGATCTCAACCAGGCGGATATACGGCTGCTTGACGGGCTGCCGGGCATCGGTCCGGCGCTGGCGGGGCGGATCATCGAATACCGCCAGACGGTCGGCGCGTTCGCCGACGAGCGTGAGCTTACGCGCGTGAGCGGGATCGGCGAGAAGATAAGCGAAAGGTTATACCCGCTCGTGTACGCCGGCGATTAGTTCGCCGCCGCCAGCGCTGGGCGGGCGCGGCGCGGCAGCCGGATAGGAGGGCGGACGGCGATGAGGTACCTGCGCAGGTTCTTATGGTTCATAACGGTTCGCCTGTTCGGTATATGCGTGGTCGGCGCGATACTGGTCGTCGCGTTCTATATGTCGATGAACACAACGAATATCATCGTGCTGTCCAAGGACGGCATGGCGGCCAGGGCGCGGGTCATACTGGGCACGGAGGAGGATCCGGGCATACTGTCCAAGTTCTTTACCGTAGAGTGCCTCACGCGCGACGCGCGGGTAGGCGTCGCGCTGGCTGGCGAGTCGCCGTACGAGGATTACGACATCCGTGGAATGGACCACCGGCTGAACATCGAGTGGATGTGGACATGGCCGTGGGACAACACGGCCAGCGCGACCGCCGTGGAGACGATGCCGCTGATAGACGGGCGCGTGAAGTCCGCCAGGCGCGAGGCGGTTGTCGAAACGCGCGGCGAGGGCGCGGTCAACCCGCCGGCGTGGAATCCAGTGCGTTACCGCATAACCCTCACGCGCGACGAGGGGCGCTGGATCATCACCGCGCTGAACACCGCCGAAGACCAGCCTTACGCCGAGTGAGCCTGGCATGCCGGGCGTCGCTCGCGCCGATGGCCGGGGTGACGGCCTGGCCGATGCGCAAGCTCTGCCGCGAGATGGGGTGCGCCGGCGCCTCGACCGAGATGATTTCGGTAAAGAGCGTGTTGTTCTCGCCGGACGCTCCGGCCGTGCTGGACCTGCTGGAACGCGGAGATGAGACAGGCCCGCTGGCGCTGCAGCTGTTCGGCGCGGAGGCTGGGGACTTCGCGGACGCGGTCCGGCTGCTGGACGGGAGCGGGCGGCTGGCGCGGTTCGACGCGGTTGATATCAATATGGGCTGTCCGGCGCCGAAGGTGACGAGGTCCGGAGCGGGCAGCGCGTTGCTGAACGATTTGCCGCGCGCGGCGGCGATCGTCGGCGCGACGGTCCGCGCGTTGGAATCCATCCGACCCGGCATGCCCGTAACGGTCAAGACGCGCTTGGGCTGGGACGCGCGAGACGGTTCCGCCGTGACGCTGGCGCGGATGGCGCGGGACGCTGGAGCGGCGGCAATAGCGGTCCACGGGAGGACGCGCGGCCAGCAGTATTCGGGCGCGGTCGACCTGGAGGGCATAGCGGCGGTGAAGGCCGCCGTGTCGATCCCCGTTATCGGTAACGGCGACGTTTCCACGGCTGGCGACATGGAGCGGATGGTGCGCGAGACGGGCGTTGACGGCGTGATGGTTGGACGCGCCGCGATCGGCAGCCCGTGGGTATTCCGGCGCGTTCTATATAATGAAGGAACGCCCACGCCCGCCCAGCGGCTGGATATCGCGCTGAGGCACGCGCGGGCGCACTGCGCCTGGCGCGGACAGGCGCGGGGCATGACGGAGCTGCGCGGCCAGCTGGGATGGTACACGCGCGGGCTGCCGGGCGCGTCCAAGTGGCGGTCGGGCGTACACGCGCTGTCCAGCGTGGACGGCTTGGAGGAGCTTATCCGAATGGTTATAGATGAATAATAACGCGGAAGCGGGGGTTTAACTGTGGACGATGTGAAGAACAGGCCGATTATCTCGGCGGACGGGCTGGCCAAGCTGGAGCAGGAGCTGTACTTCTACCGCACGGTCAAGCGCAAGGAAGTGGCCGAGCAGATAAAGCAGGCGATCTCCTTTGGCGACCTGAGCGAGAACGCGGAGTATGACGAGGCGAAGAACGAGCAGTCGCGCATAGAGGGGCACATAAATTACCTGGAGAACACGATCCGCAACGCGATCGTGATCGACGCCGCGGACGTCAGCACGGAGATCGTGGGCGTGGGCAGCGTGGTCAAGGTGCGCGACGCGAAGTCCGGCAATGACAGCGAGTTCCAGATCGTCGGCGAGACCGAGTCCGACCCGCTGGAAGACAAGATATCCAACGAATCCCCTGTCGGGGCCGCGCTGATGGGCCAGCGCAGCGGCGCGAACGTCACCTTCGCGGTGCCGGACGGGCTGCGAACGCTGCAGATTCTGGAAATCAGAAGGGCGGTATGACGTGTACAGCGAACAAGAGCTGATCCGCCGCGCTAAACTGGACAGGCTGCGCGAGTCAGGCAATGATCCATACCTTATAACGAAATTCCCCGTCACGGTCACAAGCGCCCAGATACACGCGAGGTTCGGCGAGCTGGACGGCCAGGACGTGACGATCGCGGGGCGCGCGCTCTCACGGCGCGTGATGGGCAAGGCGGCCTTCGCGCACCTGCTGGACGGCGGCGGCACGATCCAGGTATACGTCAGGCGCGACGACGTGGGCGAGGAGGCGTTCGCGGCGTTCAAGGACTGGGACATCGGCGACGTGATAGGGGTGGAGGGTTTCGCGTTCCGGACGCAAAAGGGCGAGGTCTCCGTCCACGCGCGTAAGTTGACGCTGCTGTCCAAGTCGCTAAAGCCGCTGCCCGAGAAGTTCCACGGGCTGCAGGATACCGACCTTCGCTATCGGCAGCGGTATGTCGACCTGATCGTCAACCCGCGCTCGCGCGAGGTGTTCGTCAAACGCGCGAAGATCATCGCCGCGCTGCGGGAATTCCTGGACGGGCGCGGGTTCCTGGAGGTCGATACGCCGATACTCCACACGCTGGAGACCGGCGCGGCGGCCAGGCCGTTCAAGACGCGCCACAACACGCTGGACATCCCGATGTATCTGCGGATCGAGCTGGAGCTGAACCTGAAGCGGCTGATCGTCGGCGGGTTCGACAGGGTCTACGAGGTCGGGCGGATATTCCGCAACGAGGGCATGGACCAGCGCCACAACCCGGAGTTTACCATGATCGAGACATACCAGGCGTACGCCGACTACAACGACGTAATGCGCATGGTGGAGGAGATGCATGAGTATGTCGCGATGAAGGTCCTTGGCACGACCGACGTAGTGTACCAGGGCGAGCTGGTGCGTTTGGCCGCGCCGTGGAAGCGCGTGAGCATGACCGAAGCGGCGCGCGAGGCCAGCGGAATCGATCCCGAATCGTGGGCGGACGACGCGGCGGCGCGGGCCGAACTGTCCGGCAAGGGCGTCCATGTCGAGCGTGACGCGTCGCGCGGCGACTGCCTGGACGCGCTGTTCGAGGCGTTTGCCGAGCCGAGCCTGCGCCAGCCCACGTTCGTCACGGAGTATCCCGTTGAGATATCCCCGCTGGCCAAGCGCGTCCCGGGCAATCCGCGCCTAACCGAGCGGTTCGAGTACTTCATGCTGGGCGGGGAGTACGGCAACGCGTTCAGCGAGCTGAACGACCCGATAGACCAGCGCGAACGCTTCGAGCGGCAGGTGGCGGCCCGCCGCGCGGCAAACGACGGGCGCGATCCGCGGGTAGACGAGGATTACCTGGACGCGCTGGAATACGGCATGCCGCCGACTGGGGGGCTGGGGTTCGGCGTGGACCGGCTGGTGATGCTGCTGACAGACTCGCCTTCGATCCGCGACGCGCTGCTGTTCCCGACGATGAAACCGAGGTGATTATAGATGACAGCGGCTGTCCGCACACCCATCAATAGGAAACGGGTCCGCGACCACTTCACCTACGCGTTCTGGAAGTACGCGCTGCTGGTCATCATCGGCGTGTTCGGCTGGAACCTGATCTACTCCGTGACCGCCTACCGCCCGCCCAAGGAGAAGAAGGTTGACGTGTATCTGGTCACCAGCGCCGTGGAGTCCGAGGCGACCGAGCGGCTGGCAGCGCTGGCCGCGCCCGCGTTCCCGGACATGGAGGCGCTCAACTTCATGAGCATCGCCATGGGAACTACGGACGATTACTACGCGAATATACAATTAACGACATACATCGGCGCCCAGGAAGGCGACATATACCTGATGCCGTGGGACAGGTTCCAGACGTTCGCGCAGAGCGGGCTGTTCATTTCGCTGGATGAGTGGATCGCGGACGGGTCGATCGACCTGCGCGGCATCGACCCGGGACAGGGGCGGCTTACCGTGACCGACGACGGCGTAGAGGCCAGCGAAGCCGCGTCCAGCCACATATACGGCATACCCGCCGAAACGCTGTACGACATGTTGGATCAAGGTGTAGACAACCGTGGTTTGTGGATCGGCGTGACCGCTTACTCCGGCAACCTGCCCAACGCGGTGAAGATGGCCGATTGGCTTATCGCGCGGTTCCAGGCGGAGAAGCCCCAGTGGTTGGTCGACTACGAGGCGGCGCAGCCCGCGCCAGCCACGGACGACGGGACCTTGCCCTCCTACTGAGCATCAAACCGCGCGGTGGGAAGCGTCCGGCAAGCGTCTTCCCATGCCGCCGAAAACGGAAAGGTTGACGCCTATGGCGTGGGCCGCCCGACTGGTACGCATGGCGCGTAAACATTGGAAGTATCTGGCAATCGCCGTGGCCGGACTGGTCGGAGCGGCGGGGTTCAACCTTGTGACGCCCGGCGTGGTGCGGTCGCTGACCGCCGCGATGACCGGGTCGGCCGCCCAACTGACCGGGCGGACGCTGGCCGGGTACGCGCTTGTTCTGGTAGGCGCGTACCTGCTTCGCGCGTTGTGCCGCTTCCTGGCGATGTATTTCAGCCACGTGGCGGCGTGGAGCTTTGTCGCGGAGCTGACGTTCCAGATATACGACAAACTCCAGCGGCTGAGCATGCGCTACTTCCAGGATAAGCAGACGGGCCAGCTGATGAGCCGCATGGTCAACGATAGCCGCGCGATCGAGCAGCTGGTTGCGCACGCGCTGCCCGACCTGTGTTCCAGCCTTTTGGTTATACTAGGCGTAGTAATCATGCTGTTCCGGATCGACCCTGCCCTGGCAGCGCTGGCGCTCGCGCCCGTGCCGTTTGTGCTGTTCGCCGGGACGTTCTTCTCAAAGAAGGTCTCGCCGCTGTTTCGGATTAACGCGCGGGTGCTGGGCGACATCAACGGCGAGCTGCAGGACCGGCTGTCCGGCATGAAGGAGATACAGGCGTTCGGGCAGGAGGACCGCGAGACGGAGCGCCTGGACGCGTTGCGGGCGCGTTACGCGGATGTGAACATCAAGGCGAACTTCGCCGCCGGGCTGTTCCATCCGGGGATTGAGTTCCTGACCTCGCTGGGGACGGTAGTGGTCGTGGGCGTGGGCGGGATGCTCGCGCTGCGCGGGCGGATGGACGCGGCGGACGTCGTCGGGTTCCTGATGTACCTATCACTATTCTACCAGCCGCTTACCACGCTGGCGCGGCTGGCCGAGGACGTACAGACCACGTTCGCCGGGGCGGTGCGCGTGTTCGAGATATTGGACGCGACCAGCGAGATCCAGGATAAACCGGGCGCGGTCACGCTCTCCAGGGTGGAGGGCGCCGTGAGGTTTGACGGCGTGTCCTTCGCGTACGACATGAAGGAGCCCGTGCTGGACCAGGTATCCTTCGACGTGAAGCCGGGCCAGATGATCGCTTTGGTGGGTCCCACGGGCGTGGGCAAGACGACGCTGATCGCGCTGCTGGAGCGGTTCTATGATCCCACTTATGGGCGCATAAGGATCGACGGGCATGACATCCGCGACGTGACGCTGGCCTCGCTGCGGGAACAGATATCGATCGTGCTGCAGGATGTGTTCCTGTTCCACGGCACGGTCGCGGAGAACATCGCTTACGGGGCGCCGGACGCGTCACGCGGGCGTATAGAGGAAGCGGCGAAGGCGGCGCGGGCCGATGAGTTTATCCGCGCGATGCCGGATGGTTATGACACGGTGGTCGGCGAGCGCGGGCTGAGACTGTCCGGCGGGCAGAAGCAGCGCATAGCGATCGCGCGGGCCATACTGCGCGATTCGCCGATACTGGTGCTGGACGAGGCGACGTCCTCCGTTGACGCGCGGACCGAGGCGGAGATACAGCTGGCCATAGAGCAATTGGCCGGGAAGCGCACGCTGCTGGTCATCGCGCACCGGCTGTCCACAATCGCCAGCGCGGACCAAATACTCGTGCTGGAGCGCGGGCGCGTCGTCCAGCGCGGCGCGCACAGCGAGCTGATCGGCGAGGAAGGGCTATACAAACGGTTGTACGAGGCTCAGCGGAACAGGATCGTCGTCTAGATCGTTATATATGACGTACCGTGTTTCCAGAATTAATGGAGGTGAAGCGCGTGCAGCCCACAGTTACCCATAAGGCGGCCAGGCGGATGATGCGCTACAAGGTTGTCGGCGGCGCGTTGGATTTCGTCGGCGTTGCCGTGTGCACGTTCCTGATAATGGCGCTGGTCGTGCTGCTGATCAACCTGGTCACGTGGGTCCGCGCCGACCTGACGCGGGTGTTCGCCAGCTACTTCAAGAACGTGACCGACGCGGTGATCATGGGCCGCTAGCGCGATGGCGCTGATGAAGTGACAGGCGTGTGGGAGGATCTGCTCGCCGCGATCGGCTCATGCGGACGATGCAAGCTGGGCGCGTCACGCAAGAACGTTGTGCCCGGCGAGGGCGATCTCAACGCCAGACTGATGTTTATTGGCGAGGGTCCCGGCGCGAACGAGGATGAGCAGGGCAGGCCGTTCGTCGGCAAGGCGGGCGAGCTGCTCACGCGCATGATCGAGGCGGTCGGGATGAAGCGCGAGGATTGTTATATCGCCAATATCGTCAAGTGCCGCCCGCCGAACAACCGCGCCCCGGAGGACGGCGAGGCCATGGCGTGTCTGCCGTTCCTAAGGGCGCAGGTCGCGCTGGTCAGGCCGTGGGTGATTGTCCTGCTGGGCGCGACGGCGGTCAAGCACACGCTGGGCGACAACTACCGCGTCACGCGCGACCGGGGCAGGTTCACGGAACGCGCCGGCGTGTTCATGATGCCGACGTTTCACCCGGCCGCGCTGCTGCGCGACGGGTCAAAAAAACGCCCGGCCTGGGAGGATTTCAAGGCCGTTCGGGACAGACTATACCTGCTTTCACAATCGCGGGGCGAGTAAGCGGTTTCGCGAGTTAGCGAGTAAGCGCGGGAGGCTCCCATGGCTGCGACGATGGATCGGCTGCGCAGGGAATGTCAGGATTTCTTTCGCCAGATATACGTGGGCGAGGACCGCGTGCTTGTGTTCGGCGAGGGCTCGCGGGGCGCGGCGTGGATGCTGGTGGGCGAGGCTCCGGGAGAGCAGGAGGCGCTGCAGGGCAGGCCGTTCGTGGGCAAGGCGGGCAAACAACTGGACGCTTTCCTGAATACGCTGCGGCTTGACCGCGAGACGCTTTACATCACCAACGCGGTAAAGTTCCGTCCCACGCGGGTGAGCGCGGCGGGCCGGACGGTCAACCGCGCCCCGACACAGGAGGAGGTAGGGCTGTGGCAGCCGTGGCTCAAGCGTGAGATCGACGCGGTGAAGCCGCGCCTGGTGGTGACGCTGGGGAATACCGCGCTCCGCGCGGTGACGGGCGAGGCGTTATCGATCGGCGAGGTTCATGGGAAAACGTTTTCAGAGCGCAAGCCCCCGGTTTTCGCTCTGTACCACCCGGCGGCGGTGATCTATCGGCGGGCGCTGCAGGATACCTACCAGCAGGATCTGGCGACGCTGCGTTCCGTCCTGAACGAGATGGGTGTCAGCTAGCTTCCGGCGTTGGAGATGGCGATGCCGTCGGCGTTGGAGTTGGTGATGCCGTTGGCGTTGGAATTGGTGATGCCGTCGGCGTTGGAGTTGGCGTAGGTGTTGGCGTCGGCGTCGGCGTGGCCATGACCTCGGCATACATGAACCCCAGCGTAAGCCGTCCTGCCTTGCCGTCCGCTCCCAACCCGTTCGCCTTCTGGTAAGCCTTGACCGCGTCGCGCGTGCCGTTCCAGTATCCGCCCGTTATCGAGCCGGAGTAGTAACCTAACTCGGCCAGTTTGTTCTGAAGCCAGAACACATCGCCGCCCTCGCTGCCGACTTCGAGCGTGCGGATCTTCGTCTCGGGCGGCACTCGCGGATCATAGAGCGGTGTCGGCGAAGGCTGCGGCGTGGTCACGGGCAGCATGTTCGACGTGTTGAGCGCGGGCGGTTTGAGCGCCTTGGTCCCCTCGGGGTCGGGCTTGCCGCGTATCACGTCGACGACCGTGCCCGCCTTGCAGTTCGTGTAAATCCACTTCGCGTCCGCAACCAGCAGCCGTATGCACCCATGCGAGGCCTTCGTGCCCAAGTTATAGTAAGAGCCTGTGCTCAGCGCCATGACGTCCGGCGTACTGTATATCACCGAATGGAACGCGATCGAGCTGGAGATGCGCGTCCAATACTGCGCGTAGGTTCCCCATTTGTCGAAGAAGCACCACCGCGCGGTCGCGCCGTTGAGCGTGTACTGCCGCTCGGGAGTGGGGTTGGCGTCCGTGCCCGTCGAGCAGATCATCCGCTTGACGATATCCGAATGCTTGCCGTCCGCGCCAAGCCCGTACACGGTCACAACCTGGTTGACCACGTCGATAGTAATGTAGTAATCGGGCGGCGGGGGCGTGGGCTTTGGCGTTGGCGTGGCGGAAGCGTCGCGCGGCTGTGTTTCGCCGAATAGTTTGTCCCACGTCTTGCGCCCGACCACGCCGTCGGCGGTCAGGCCGTTGTTATTTTGGAACGCTTTGACGGCGTTGCGCGTGTTTTTGTAGAATTCGCCCGAAACAATATCCTTATAGTAACCTAACTGCGCTAATCGTATCTGTATATACCGCACTGACGAACCCTTCGACCCATATTCCAAACTTACCGAATAACCCGGTAAGTCAGTAGGCAATGTCGGCCCAGGCGTCGGCGATGGCGAGGGTTTCGGCGTGGGCGTGGTTCGCGGAAGCGCGGCCTGGCTGAACGCCAGCCGCTGCAGCTCGACGGTAGCGGTCCCAGTTAGCTTCATGCCGTGTTCGCTCTGGAATTGGTTTACAGCGTCGCGCGTGCGTTCCTGGAAATTCCCGGTAACTTGGTATGTATAATACCCCAACTGCGCCAGACGTTCCTGCAGCAGCCGCACATCCTCGCCGGACGATCCGTAGCGCAACGCGCGCGTCGGGTTGGTAGGCTGTTCGAACGGTTCGGCCAGGAAGATTGCCGCCGGATCCCCAATGAAGGAGGTGTCGGTCTCAACAGGCGCGGCGGTCGGTTCGGCCGTCGGCTCGGCAACGCCCGGCTCCTCGCCGTCGGGCACAGACAGGATGTCCAATTCACCGGCGGATTCGGCTGCCGCCGCGCCCACGCCGATCAACAGCAGGGCCGCCAGCATCAGCGCGGCAGCGCGCCTCAGTCGGGTTAGTATTGTAGGTTTTCCACAAAACACGCTGGCCATCATCACGCGCACCACCGCCACTCCTTACCCGCCGCCCAGCGGCCGCGCCGCTGTGTCCGACGTATAAACAACGCTCGACCACGCGTAATTATTGCAACGTTAGCCAAGTTTCTCCCGACGTTTCGCCGCGAATTGGCAAAGCTTTCCAAGCTCCGCCTCGAAGTGAACGCCGAAGCGGGGATCGGTTCCGTTACGGTATGTGCGATTTATAGCGGAATATGTCGTTTCGCCAGCCAGTGTGACGGACTCGCCGAACGACGCGCCAGCCATCATAGCGCCAAGGGTCACGCTGGCGAATAGGTCGCCAGTGCCATGCCAGACGCCGGGAACCGCCGTGTGGGTGATGATGCCGCCGTCGGAGGAGATTGCGCCGATTTGGTCATCGTCGAAAGGTATGCCCGTGATGACGGCGCAGTGGGGACCCAGGGCCGTAAGCTGGCGAAGCGTTTCGCGAAGCGGCCGCTCGGAATGGGGGAGGGATTCGTAAGGCAAGCCAAGCAGGAGGGCGGCTTCGGTTAGGTTAGGGGTGATGATGTCGGATTTAGCGCATAGGCTGCGCATTGATTCGACCATGTCAGGGGTGTAGGTTTTGTATAGTTTGCCGAGATCGCCCATTACGGGATCGACAAGTACGAGGGTGGTGGGCGCGCGGAGAAGCTCGACAGCTTCGCCAATGGCCGAAAGTTGGGACGCGGAAGCCGCGAAACCCGTGTATATCGCGTCGAACGTCAGGCCAAGCGACGCCCAATGGGAGGCGATAAGAGGAAGATCGTCGGTTAGGTCGCGGTAAGTGAAACCAGGAATGCCGCCCGTGTGCGTGGACAGCAGAGCCGTGGGCATAGCGCAGGCTTCGCAGCCCATAGCGGATAGGACGGGCAGCGCGATCGTAAGCGAACACTTGCCCGCGCCGGATAGGTCGTGGATCGCGGCGATTCGTGGGGGAACGAGGGTTTGGTGTGACATCATGCCTCCGGTTGTATGTTGTTGGGGGGGGATTCTATCGGGACGCAGGCGGCGCGTGGAGGAACAATCTACCCTGGCCACGAGGGTCCAGCGTCACGCTGGTCCCTCGTGGCCAGGGTAGATTGTTCATCCATGTATCATGGCTTCGGCGGCGCGCAGGCCGTCTACCGCTGCCGAGACAATCCCCCCGGCATAGCCCGCGCCCTCCCCGGCCACATACAACCCGCGCGCGCCGGTCTGGTACAACCCATCACGCACAATCCGCACCGGACTGGACGACCTGCTCTCCACTCCAGTCAACACCGCGTCCTCCTGCGCGAACCCCGGCAGCATCCGATCCATCCTCCGCAGCCCTTCCCGCAGCGCGTCCACCAAAAACACGGGCAAGCACCCATCCAGCTCGCACCACTCCACCCCTCTCGGATACGTCGGCGCGACCATCCCCGGCCCCAGCGACGCCTTCCGCCTCAAAAAATCCCCTACCCGCTGCGCAGGCGCCCTGAAATTCCCACCGCCCAGCCTGAACGCCGCTTCCTCCAACCCCCTTTGAAACGCCAACCCATCCAGCGGCCTGTCCCCGCACTTCCCTTCCCTTAGCGCTACTAGCACGCCCCCGTTCGCGTTAATCCCATCCCTGGCGTACTTGCTCATCCCGTTCAGCGCTACCCCGCCCGGCTCTGACGACGCCGCCACTACTGTCCCGCCCGGGCATACGCAGAATGTATACACATCCGTACCATCCGGCAGATGCGCCGCCAGCTTGTAATCCGCCGCTCCCAACGCCGGATGCGACCCATACGCCCCGTACTGCGCCCTATTCAGCCAGGCCTGGCTGTGCTCGATCCTTACCCCTACCGCGAACGGCTTGGACTGCAGCGGTATCCCCGCGTCCCTGAGCATCTGTAGGGTATCCCTCGCGCTGTGCCCGATCGCCAGAACGACGCGATCCGCCTCAATATTTATATCGCGATCACGATCACGATCACGACCGCCGCCCTCATCCCCTAAGACGCCCCTCGCCCCAACGACCGCGCCGCCGCGTGTCCGCAATCCCGCCAACCGTGTCCTAAACGAGAATGTCCCGCCCATCCCTATGATCATCTCGCGCAGCCGCTTCACGACCCCGGGCAGCCGGTCCGTCCCCACGTGCGGTTTTGCCAATATAAGTATTTCCTCCGGCGCGCCGCACTCCGCGAAGACGTCCAGCACCTCCTGCCGCCGTGGATCCTTAATCCCAGTGGTCAGCTTGCCATCCGAGAACGCGCCCGCGCCGCCTTCCCCAAACTGCACGTTGCTCTCCGGATCAAGCCTCCCGCCCTCCTGGAACAACGCCACGTCCACCGCGCGTTCCTCAACGGTCTTCCCGCGCTCCCACACGATCGGCTCCCAGCCCGCTTGCGCCAGCCTCAACGCGGCGAACATCCCCGCCGGACCCGCCCCGACCACCAGCGGACGCCTCGCGGGTTTCATCATCCCAGGCAGAACGGCGACGCGTTTAGCCGAATCCGTGTCAACGCGCCTTATCTTGCCGTCGCGCCGGATCATCCGGTTCTCGTCCGATTCGGACCACGCGCCCGTCACATCCAGCGAAACCACGGCGCGCACATCGCGCTTATCCCGCGCGTCTACCGACCACCGCGCGACCTTCACCGTTAATATGGATGAAACGCTTCGCTCCAACGCCCGCGCCGCCGCCTGTCGAAGCTCCGCGTCCCCCGCGTCCAGCGGCGCGCTCAAATTCGATAAACGGATCATCGCGCCGCCGCCTCCCCCGCGGCAATACCGGACGCCCACGCCCACATCAGGTTGAATCCGCCGCACGCGCCGTCGATGTCCAGCGTCTCCCCGGCGGCAAACAACCCGGGCACGGCCTTGCATTCCAGCGTCTCGCCGTCGAACGCTTCAAGCCCCGCGCCGCCCGCCGTCGCCTGCGCGTCGCGGAACCCGCCGACCCCCGTAACGCGCAGCCGCCAGTCACGAAGCATTCGCCCGATCCCGCCCCACGGCGCGTCGATAGCGGCGGACGTCGCGTCGGCGTGGACAGCCGCCAGCAGCCGCCGCGCTATCCCGGGATGAACCAGGCCGCGCAAGACGTCCTGCGCGGACTCGCCCGACGCGTACACGCGCGACTCGAACCACCGCCGCCACTCATCCGCGGACCGTTCGGGCATCAGGTCGACGCGCAATTCCCGCGGGCGATCATCGCCAACCGCGCGCCCGTCTCCGCGCGTGACATGCCGCGCCAGTCCCATCGCCGCGATCCCCGACACATAGCCGTCGGAGAACAAAATCTCCCCCATTTCGCTGGCGATCTCCTTCCCGCCGCGCGCGAGCGTCAACGCCGCCCTCACTCGAACGCCTTTCAGCCCGCGAATGTCGGAAGGCTCGACCCGTATCGGCGCGAGCGCGGGCGATAACTCCGTCACCGGAACGCCCAGCCGCCCAAGCAGCGCGTAACCCGTCGCGTCGCCGTCGTTGACGGCTGCCTTACCGCCAGTGGCGATCACCACGCGGTCGGCGCGAACCTCCCCGCCGTCAAACCTCACCGCGAACCCGCCCGGCTCCCTCAATATATCGGTGACCGCGCGTCCCGTCGTCAACTCAACGCCCGCGCCGCTGACGCGTGAGCGCAACACATCGACGACCGAAGCCGCGCGCCCGCTGGCGGGATAAACGCGGCCATCCCGCTCCTCGCGGCAGATTAGTCCCAATGATTCCCAGTGATCGCGCAGCCGTTCATACGTGTAACGGCGCAGCAACCCCACGGCGGCATCCGCGCCGCCGCCGAAGTAGCGCCCCGCCGGGTCTGACGCGTTCATCAGGTTGCACCGGCCGTTACCCGTGGCGAGAAGTTTCCTGCCCGCGCGTGGGTGTTGTTCCAATAGGACGACCTTCGCGCCGCGCCTCGACGCGCTGAGCGCGGCGGTCATGCCCGCCGCGCCCGCTCCAATCACCGCTATTGTCACGGGGATTCGGGGTTTTGAGCGGCTTCCGGCGGCTCTGTGGGTATATCGGACTGCAGCCAGTATAGCTGCATCCGGTGAGCGGCGTTCATCGACAGCAGCCGCACGCCCGCGCTGTCCGAGGGCGTGGCGGTCTTAAGCGGTATGCCGTAGGCGGTGTATAGCCGACTGGCCGACGCTATCAGCGCCGAGCCGGACATATCCACATAGACGACGTCTGTCCTATCGATAGCGTCCTTCAGCGGGTTTTCCAGGTTAAACCGCGCCATAAGCTCGTCGCGGCGCGGGCTGTACAGGTCGTAGCTGCCGCCGATGAGCCTTGCGAACGCGTCCTTCCGTGGCGGCGTGAGCGCGTTGGTGTTGAATCGGTCCAGCGGGTTGTCGCCGATGAACACCGCGTCCGGCAGGTGGTCCATCAGGTCGGCCAGCTCCTCGGCGGCGGCCAGCGACGGCGACTGCGCCCGATTATACTGCCCGATCGTGACCAGCAGGGCGCATATCACGCCAGCCAGCCCCAGCGCCATCACGCACGCCGCCGCCCTGCGCGGCAGCTTGCTCCTCAACACCCGGCGGATCGATTCAGCGGAGGCCTTCGGGTCGAAGTCACTCGCCAGCGCGAGTATGCCCAGCAGGTAAAACGGCGCGATGTCGCGGAACGACGCGCGGTTGATCAGCAGCATGAGCGCGTGGCCGCCGAACGCCGCGACAGCGGAGAGCAGCGTGATCCAGCCGCGCGAGCGGTTGGTGATCTCAACGACCAGGGCGCACAGCAGGAACAGCCCTATAACCATCAGGAATTGGTATTTACTGACAGTCTCCCACAGCCGCTCCACGAACCCGTCAAGCGAGAACCACGGCGCGGCGCGTTGGATATCCCGAACGGCTTGCGGCGAGGTAAGCTCCGCGTCCGCCGCCGATCGCAGTATAAACAGGTGTCCGTCGTTGAGCGACCAGCCAACCTTGCCCAGGCTGGATCGCTCTACCGCTTCCTCCTGGGTGGGAACGCCCTCTGGAAGCTCGTTATCGGGCTGGTTAGTCTGGCCTTCCAGGTTGATGGTCATGCCGTAGTCGTTGAGCAGTGTCTCGACCTCCCCGCGCAGGAACGAGGTTGACGCGTCGTCGTAGGCGATATACTGTTCGTTGAACACGCGCCAGCCGCTATCGAGGTTCGCGCTGAACGCCGCGCCGCACGCCAGCGCCGCGATTACAGGCGCGGCGATCCAGAACCTCGCGCCGCGCGCCGGGAACGACTTGCCCGCGCCCACGCAAGCCACCGTGAGCAGCGCGAACACCCAGCCCGTCCTATATGACAGCATGGACCCGGCGGCCAGCAGCAGCGCCCCCAGCAGGAAGCGCGGCGCGCCGCGCGGCCCGTGAAGGGCGTCCATCACAAGCAGCGCCCCGGTTATCGCGCACATCGCGGCAGTGACCCGCGACTGCGTCAGGCACACCATCACAACCAATATCGGAGACAGCGCGAACAGCCCGGGCAGCAGGCCGCCCCTGCGCCGCGCGGCCAGGCTGAACGCGCCCGCGCCGGACAGGAACAACAGCGCCAGCGCCAGCGAGCCGAACCAGTTCACGCCCGGCCACAGCCCGTACAGCCTGACGATCAGCCCGCCCAACAACGGATGGATGTTTGCGGCCAGGCTGTCATAAGCGCCGTAACCGCCGCCAAACAACATGTTGGCGTAGTGATCCTCGATCTCGATGAAGTACGCTCCGGCGACCAGGACGCATACCGCGCACAGCGCGGCGGCGCAGATAACCGGTATCGCAACGCGCCGGAAGAACGAAGCCCGTTCCGGCGCGGTCGCCGCAAGAATCCCCTGGTCAGAAGACGTTCGCATGAATCATCACCTCTCGTTGTTATTATACCATATAGCGGCGTGGATGGCTAGGGGGTGTTGTAAATTTCTGGCTGGCATGTTATACTGGCTCACTATAACGATCGGCGAAAGGGGCGCGCGGATGGCGAGGAAACTGGTTTTGGTAAAGCCTGACATGGGTTACGCCGAGGAAATCGGCGAGTACCGGAAAGAAACGCTCGCGGGCGGCGGGGCGTTCCACGGCGCGAGCGGGCTTTATGACTATGATGATCCGGCGGCGTGGGTGGAGCATTGCCGCCTGATGGAGCGCAGGGAAACCCTGCCCGACCCCGATTGGGTGACGGCGGAGCAGTTCATGCTGGTATATGAGGGTGAGCGGCGCGCGCTGGGCATGATCAATTTCCGCCATTACTTCAACGATTATCTGGCCGAATACGCCGGGCATATCGGTTACAGCGTCCGCCCGTCGGAGCGGCGCAAGGGTTACGCCAAGGCGATGCTGCGCCTGTGCCTGGACTACGCGGGCAGGTTTGGCCTTGATAAGGTTTTAATAACCTGTCGGGATGATAACGAGGCCAGTCGGCGCGTGATACTAAGCTGCGGCGGGGTGTTCGAGCGGACGGCGGTGAAGGATGACGGGGAGGTGATGGAGCGGTATTGGATCGCGGTCGGGCCTTCTGCCGCAACGGTTGGTTAGCGTCGCCTCTGCCGCTGTGGGGGCAAGGCATCGCCCCTCTATCGTCGTGTGGCGGGATTCGCGCCGCCCCTTCTGTTGTTGCGGGGACATCTCCCCAAATCCCACTACACGGCAATGGAGGGCGTTTCTTCCAAAACCCTGCCGCAACAACAGCAGGCGCGACGCGAATCCCCGCACAACGACAAAGGGGACATCTCCCCAAATCCCACTACACGGCAATAGAGGGCGCTTCTTCCAAAACCCCGCCGCAACAACAGCGGGGGCAACGCTTATCCCACGCGCAGCCGCGCGTTGATAAAGCAATAACCTTTATATCATCAGCCGCATGACGGCCTTGCCGTTCTCCTCCGATGCCACGGCGAACCCCGCCTTCTCGAACAAACCCAGCGGCCCAGTATAGTCGAACGGCTCGCGCGTGTCGCGACGGAACGCGTAGCCTTCAACGGCCGCGTAACCCTCGGCGCGGGCGTCAGCAACCACCCGGTCCAGCAGCGCGGCGGCTATCCCCTTGCCCCGACACTCCGGAGCGGTCGTGAAGCATACCACCGACTTCGTCCTGCCGTCGATATTATTCCTACGGATAAAGTCCGTAACGGCCGCGCTGTGGTCGAACTTCTTGAAAACCGCCTTGTCGTTCGCGTTGACCCAGCCTACCGCAACGCCATCCTCATACGCGAGATAGCCGCGCAGCTCGCCGTTTTCGATGAACCCGGCGGCGGTCTCCCTGAAAACGCGCCGCGCCGCCTCGTCGTTGTTGCCGCCGGCCTCGATCTTCTCGTCAATCTCGCGCGTTTCCTTTTCCCCGGTATGCATATATGTACAGTAGCAGAACGACCATTCCTGATGGTCGGTAAACGCGCGGTTGTCGAAGAAATCGAAGAAATCAGCGGTTGTTTCGGGCGTAAGCGGTTTTATCTCCGCAGACATGGTTATCCTCCTATATATTCCAGCGCGAATCCGCACCTGTTCGGCGCGTAAACGAAGAACCCCGCGCCGCGCGGGTCGTCGGCGACAGCGCGGTATGTATACTCCATGTCAACGCGGCCATGGCCGCCGAAGCGCGGCTCGTCGGTCGAGAAGCATACCCGCCAGCGTCCGGGGCGGTGGGTCGGCAGGTAGAAATCGGCGCGTGACTGGGTCGGGTGCGTGTTGAACACGAACGCCAGCCCTGCCTTGCGGTACGCGATGATCTTGCGCTCCTGGTCGATCCAAAGGTTGGCCGTGTCGCCAGCGGACAGGATCTGCCGATCCCTGGCGAAATCCAGCGTCGCGCGGTCAAACGCGGCGATATCGCTATATCTTAATAATGGATCGTCCGCCAGATGCCACTGCCGACGCGCGTAATGGTAGCTCCAGCCGTTGCCCTCGCGCGGGAAGTCTATCCATTCCGGGTGCGCGAACTCGTTGCCCATGAAATTCAGGTAACCCTCACCGCCAAGCGTCAGCGTCAGCAGCCGGATACACTTGAGCAGCGACAACGCGCGGTCGATCGCGGCGTCCTCGGCCAGTTTGCTCATCCCTGAATACATCGCCGCGTCCGCAAGGTGGAATACGAGCGTCTTGTCCCCGACGAGCGCCTGGTCGTGCGACTCGCTGTAGCCGATAACCTTCTCGCCGGGTCGACGCGTCGTCAGCTCGCGCCACATCACGCGCAGATCCCAGTCCTCGTCGCGGCTTTTTACCATCCTTATCCAGAAGTCGGGCAAACCCATGCCCAGCCGCGCGTCGAAGCCGAACCCGCCCTCCGTTATCGGGCGGCACAGGCCCGGCATGCCGCTCATGTCCTCGGCGATCATGACGGCGTTGGGGTTCACCTCGCGGACCAACTCGCTGGCCAGCGTCAGGTATGCCGCCGCGTCGAGGTCCGCGTTTGGGTTGTAATAACATTTATATTCGGTGAATGCCGCGCCCAGCCCGTGGTCGCGGTAGAGCATGCTGGTCACCCCGTCGAACCTGAACCCGTCGAAATGGTACTCGTCCAGCCAATATTTCAGGTTTGACAACAGGAAATGGACCACGCCGGGGCGCGAGTAGTCGAACACGCGCGTTCCCCAAGCCTGGTGCCAGCCCGCGCCGCCCTCGTGGAAAAATTGGTAATCCGTGCCGTCAAACCCCGCTATGCCCTCCGCGAAGTTGGCCGAGGCGTGGCTGTGCACCACGTCCAGCAGCGCGATGAGGCCCAGCCCGTGCGCCGCGTCGATCAGCCGCTTCAGCCCGTCGGGGTCGCCGTACCACTGCGAGGGAGCGAAGAAGTTGGTCACCTGGTAGCCGAACGACGCGTAGTACGGATGTTCCTGTATGGCCATCAGCTGAACGGCGTTATACCCGGCGCGTTTGATCCGGGGCAGAACCTCGTCGGTGAAATGGTCGTACGAGCCGACGCCGCCGCCGCGCGTGGCCATGCCCACATGCGCCTCATATATGAGGAGCGGTTCGCGCGGACTTATTCGCCCAGAATCGTTATGCCATACGAATGGCTTGTCCGGCGACCACACGCGCCCGGTGAACGAGTTGCTCAACGGGTCACGCGCGACGCTCTTGATGTACAGCGGGATCCTATCGCGCTGTTGGCCCTTGCTGGAAACGTTTACCAATATACGCTGGCCATGGCGCAGCGCGTCCCCCGGCAGGCGCAGCTCCCACGCCCCGCCATCGATCCGCGAGAGCGGATACTGCCCGCGGTCCCAGCCGTTGAACTCGCCGAACAGGTGCAGAGCGTCCGCCTCCGGCGCCCACTCGCGATAGACCCAATCCGTTGATTTCCGGTCAATGCCGAAAAATATCGAACCGTTCGCGAAGTCACTTAGCCTGCCGCTTTTTGGCAGTATTTGGCGGCGTATGCTCTCATAACGATCCAGCCGCCCACGGATATCCGCCTCGAACGGTTTCAGCCATGGATCGGCCGCGATAAGCCCCAAGGCGGCGGGCGCGTCGTGAACCTTACTCATATGAGTAAGGTTCGGCGCGCGTGTTGGAAAATCCTTCTTGATATTGCGTAAAAGCCGCGCGTGTGGTAAAATTTGTCCCGTATTACCTGAAAGGCGGGGATTGCCTATGCCAAACTTGACAACCGCGCAATGGATCTGGGTCGCGGCGGCGGCGGTCGTCATCGGTTTTTCCAAGATGGGACTGGGCGGAGCGCTGACGATCATCATCCCGCTGCTGGCCGTTGTGTTCGGGGGCAGGGAATCCTCCGGGATGGTCCTGCCGATGATCTTCATCGGCGACTTGATGGCGATATCGTATTACCGCCGCGCCGCCGACTGGGGCGCGATCCGCCGACTGATGCCGTGGGTGGTAACAGGGCTTGCGATAGGGACTTTCGTGGGCTGGGTGGTGGATAACGGCACGTTTACGATGATTATTGGCGTTGCGGTGTTGTTATGCGCGGCGGTGCTGGTCGCGCTGGAGATCGGCGGCGGCAGGACTAAACCGCCTGGCCGGATATGGTTTTTTGCGCTGATGGGCATGACGGGCGGGTTTACAACGATGATCGGGAACGCGGCAGGCCCGGTGATGACAGTCTACCTGATGGCGATGGGTATGAATAAAGATGGGTTTGTAGGCACGTACGCATGGTTTTTCATGATAATAAACGCGATGAAGATGCCGTTGCAGCTATTTTTATGGCGCAGTATTGGCGCGCCGGAATTGCTGATGGCGCTGGCGATGCTCCCGTTGATAGCGGGCGGCGCGGCGTTGGGCGCGTTCGTGGTCAAGCGGATTCCAGAAAAACCGTTCAGGTATACGATAATCGCGCTGACCGTGATTGCCGGAGTGAGGGTGTTTTTGTAAGGATTTACTAAATGTAAGGGCGGCCGTTGCCAGCCGCCCGGTTGTGGTTAACGCTTTTTCGTTGTAATGGTATTAGAGTTGGCGGCAGCCACGGGCGCTACGCCGATAGCGCTTCTGTCAATGTCGCGGTTTAGCTCCGTGGTCACGCGCAGTGACGCGTTGTCTTTGAGCTTTGCCCTCAGCAGTTCGTTTAAAACATCTTGGGTAGTTTTGTTAATATTGGAATAAAGATCGCTTATATTATCAGCATAATACTGGATTACGGCCTTTTCTACGATTATCGCCGCGTTCTCTCCCACAAAACCCGGCGGCGCCTCCTGAATCTCATAACCCTTCACGCGAGGGCTTCCATAGAACGCCACCTGCGCCCACTGGAGCAGCTCGGTTAGGTCGTCGAAGCGCTGCGGCCCGTACTCCAGGCCGCCGGACATTACGTGAACCTTGCCTTCGACGCCGCTTATTTGGTAGTTAAGGTTCAGCACCGTGGCCAAAGCGCCGGCGATGCATGGGCTTGTAGCTATGAGCGTTACCGAATAGTTGTCTAAATCGTCAGTCTGTACTACGCTTACGTTAGGATCATTGTTGAAAAACGCCTGAAGTTGGTCGATGATTTGGTACCATTCGAACGTTAAGCGGGGGGCGGTATCGCCTGTATCCCTGTTAACTATAGAGTTGTAGCATGAATTAGCGTCACGAAGAACTGCCATTTACTTGTCACGTCCTTATCTGTTAATTGTAAGAATTGCCGACGTGCCCTTTTTGGTGATTGGCAAAATGGTTTAAAGGCAGGATTTGTCGCGTTTAGCGCAAACAGACATGCCGCCGCGCATAATAAGTATATGCGTTGGGATACATGTCTGTTACTGGAACTTGAACCATGGAGGAACAATCTACCCTGGCCACGAGGGTCCAGCGTCACGCTGGTCAGGGGGTCAAGGGGGGTGAAACCCCCGTGCGGGGTATGGGGCAGCGCCACAGCGCGCCCAACCCCACGCAAACCCCGTAAAGGGCGAAGCCCATAAGGTTTTTTTATGCCCTGCGGGGCGGGGGTTTGTTGGTTTCGACCGGGGGACGTGGGGCTCCGCCCCACACCCCGCAAGGGGGTTTCACCCCCCTTGACCCCCTGACCAGCGTGACGCTGGACCCACTTGGCGCATAGCGGGTTTGATTACTGGCTGCGGGCAAAGGCGCGGGCTTTCACCAACGCGTCGCGCACTTTCTCCACGCGCTCGTATACCTCGTCGACTTGCCTTCGCAGTTCGCCGATCTTGTTCTGAAAGTATAAATCAGCGAACAACCCGTCAAAGAAGTAATCCGCAAAGTACGCGAAGTCCCCGGCCTCGATATACAGCTGTCCCGGCTGCCCGACCTGTTTCAGCTCATTGCCCAGCTGCTGCAGCAGTCCGTTGGCCGCGTCCAAACGCGCATGGCAGTTATCTACCTTCCGGTGCTTGATAAACGTGACCAACGCTCCGCCGCCGAAGATATCCAAAAGTCCCCAATTCTTCGCGCTGGACAGCTGCCTCTGCGCCTCCGCCAAATGCCCCAGTATATCGTCACACAGCCCGATCAACCTATCGGCCTGCAGCGCGCTCGACTGCATTATCCCACCACCCCGCTAGAACTTCCCGCCATGCCCGCCGCGCCCGATGTGTCCGCCGCCGCCGCGCGAACTCCCGCCGAACCCACCGCCGAAACCTCCGCCGAACCCACCGCCCATCGGCGGCCTTGGCCCCGCGCTCCTATGTCCAGGTCCATGCATCGGCGGAGGCGGCGGCGCGTGGTGATGGTGGTAGTGCCTTGGCCTCATCATGCTGCCCAGGAAGAACCATCCCCATGGCGATCCAGTCCTCACGCGCGTTGTAGTATCCGTGGTGTAACGCCGCCTGCCCGACCCAAATATGCTGACCAGTATCACTATGATGATACCGATGACAATCAGCGCCATGATAATCCCTCCAATCAGTGACAATACGGAACCTGCCGACCTTGCCTCGCCGCTGTAATACTCGCCGACGAGATCCCCGCCGCCTTCCAGCGTAGTGCCCAGCGCCTGCGCGGTCGCCTCGCACAGCCCCTCGTACGCGACCCGCATGCCCCTGGAATAGTTTCCGTCCCGGAAATATTCTACCGCCTCATCGGTAATCCTTGCCAATTTCGACGAAGTAAGCGTATCCTGCAGCCCCAGCCCGACCTCGACGCGGTATTCCCTGTCGGCGATCGCGAGCAGCCACAACACGCCATTGTTGTCGTCCGACCGTCCTATGCCCCAGCTTTCGAACAACCTCACGGCATACTCATCCATCGCGAGGCCGTCCAGCCCTGCCACCACCACCGCCGCGGCCTGTGCCCCGGTCCTCTCCTCCAGGAGTCTCCCGGCCTCTTGCATGGCCAGCGCGTCGGCTGCGGTGATCGTGTTCGTGAAGTCGTTGACGTAGATCTGGTACGCCTCGTTTGGGCCGGCGGGTATATCCGCCAGCGCGGGCGACCCGGACACGCCCGCAAACCCGACCGCCAGCGTCAAGACCAGCCATGCCAGCGCCGAGCGCGTGAGAACACGTGTAAAGCGCATGGTTAACCCTCCCTTACCCTATTGGAATTGACGCGCCCGTTCCGGCGCGGCGGTCTTGGCGCCCCAGCCCGTGTCAATACGACACCGGTTGGTAGTTATACCCGCCCCACAACCAGCGGAACGGAACCGCGCGGTATACTTTATTTAAGCCTTCCACGGCGGAGTTATAACTATCCGCGTCCTTGTAGTTGACCCGGCTTTGCATCCAGTCGTCGTAGACCTTCGCCTTGTCGGGGGAATCCAGCCTGTCGTTGAGATCCATCACCGCCTGATGGAGTTGGTTCGCGGCTGTGTAGATCTCCTCCGCGCTGGCGCGCTGGCCAGCCGCTTCCGTCGCCGCCGCCTGCGCCCGCGCGACTTCGGAGATATCCTCGCCTTGCGCGTTCGCCAACGCCGTATAGTTGTTCGCCTTGGCGACCATGCCGTCCAGCCGATCACCCATTTGGCTGATCCGCGTGGAGACAGGCTCACGCGCCCTGGACAGAGCGTTCCGGTTGCCGCCGACCACGCCTCCGGCTATCATCAGCGACATCAGTATGACCGCAGTCCCGCGCGACATAGCGCCTATTGCTTTGAGCACCGCGCCGCCTCCTTTACTAATATCCCGCGTATCCTATATGCTTGCCGGGTTACGCGCCGCTCATCGCGGCGAATACCGCGACGAGTCCCGCGCCTCCAGCAGCTTCTGTTTAAGCTCGTTCTCCAGCTGGCGCAGCTGCGCTTCCGCCGCTACGCGCTTGCTTCGGCCCTCCTGCTGGATATTCCGCACCTCGGTCAAGCTGTCGATGAGCGCCTTGTTCGTTTCGACCAGCGTCTCTATGTCGACTATGCCGCGCTGACTTTCCCGCGCCGTTTCGATCGTGCCTTGCTTGAGCGCCTCCGCGTTCTGGCGCAGCATCTTGTTGGTCGCGTCGGTGACGAACCGCTGCGCCTCCAGCGCGGCGCGGCTGTTGGACAGCCCCAGCGCGAGGACCATCTGGCTCTTCCACAACGGGAGCGTGTTGACCAGCGTCGAGTGTATCTTGTCGGCCATCAGCGCGTCGTTGTTCTGGACGAGGCGTATCTGCGGGGCCATCTGGATGGATATCTGGCGCGTCAGTTCCAGGTCGTAGACCTTCTTCTCGAAGCGGTCGATCGCCTGGTCGAGGTCGTTCGCCCGCTGCGCGTCCGACGGCTCGCCGCTAAGCTGCGCGGCCTTACGCGCCTCGGGCAGATCGACGCTTCGCAGCGTATCCAGCTTCTCGCGCCCCGCGACGATATAGAAGCATAACTGCTTATAGTAATCGACGTTCTCGTTGTATAGCCGATCGAGCATCGCGATGTCGCGCAGCATCTGCAGGCGATGGTCCTCCAGCGTGTCGGCGACCTTGTTGACGCTGACCTCCACCTTGTCATACCGCGCCTTCAGGGACTGAATCTGGTTCGAGGCCTTCTTGAATATCCCCAAAATCCCCTTGGTTTTGTCTGGTTCGGGCGAGAAACCCTGAAGCTGGCCGACCAGCTCCGTCAGCGTCTGCCCGACCGTGCCGGTGTCCTTGTTGCGCACGTTGGCCAGCGCGGAGTCGGCGAACACGGTAAGCTTCCGCTGCGCCTCCGCGCCGAACTGCAGCACCTCTGTGGTATCGCGCACGTTGATCTTCCGGGCGAACGCGCGGACGGATTCCTGATCCTTCGCGCTAAGCTGGGTAAGCGTCAGGTCGGAGGGGCTCTTAATCTCCAGAACGTCGGTCTGGGTGAGGGTGAGGTCGTTGTCTGCCATCGCGGAGTCCTCCTCAAAGGTAATCCTTCATATGTTACGCGCGTCCATGCCGGTTGGGGCCGTTGGCTGGCGGTCAGTCGTTTCCGCCGGCGGTCAGTCCGTTTGAGCGCAGCATGCCGTCCAGCACGTCCATCTCCACCTGAACATCCAGGTAGCGGTTCTTCTCAAGCGCGTCGTTCTGCTTGATGAACGCCTTGTCTATCTGCTCGAGCATCCTCTCGGCGCGGGCGCGGGTCTCGAAGGCCAGCTTGCTGGTCGAGCCTTTGCCCGGCTCCAGCTCCGCCCGCGCGTCCAGTATCTTGACGGTCGTCGGGAGGTAGTAGCGCAGGAATGTCCGAAGCTGGTTCTGCAGTTCCGGCTTCTCCTCGATACGCAGCAGCATCTCGCCGGCGCAGCCCTCTATGTGGTCGATCACGCGGCTGAGCGCCGGGTCGGCGATGGCGTCGTTGAGAGCGCGGATACGCGTGACCGCCAGCCTAGCCTCCCGGATCAACTCGTCGGCTGAGGCGTCGCCGCTGTCCGGCGGGGCCTGGACCTCGACCATCCGGGGCCGCCAGAATATCCGGGCTATCCAGTACACGATGAGCGCCAGTATAGCCAGCCTCAGGTAGCCGCCCATGGTGTAAAGGGGCGTGTTAAGCCCGTAGAGCAGCGCGGCCAGCCCTGCTACCAGGTATGGTAAGGGCGAGTTCCTTCTCACCCTCCTTACGGATTTATCAGGGGCGTTGACCGCGCCCCGGGGCATCCTGATCGCGCCTGAAACGTTCTTGCCCATGCTTACCCACCTCCGCGTTTACCCGTCCACGCTTATATAATATCCTGAAAATGGCCGCGCGTCAATGAACCTTGCCCTATTTCATGATGGTTTCATCCCGCGCCTTCCATTCTCTCACCCGATTTTAATCTCGCAAAATTACGCGGGACACGCCGCACCTATACACATCTATACGCATAGAGTATACGGCGAGGAGGCAATATCATGAGTTGTAACTGTTCATATCCTCAGAATCCCAAATATCCTATATATCCTGTTTATCCTTATAAACCGCAGTATCCCTGCCATCCTGGCAGTTTAAGTTATCCGTATAAACCGCATTACCCGGCGTACCCGCCCAAGCCATGCAAGCCATGCGCCCCGGACTACGGGTGCTGCTATCCGCCCGACGCGCCCCAGCCGCCGGAACCCGACTGCTGCTGCGATGGCTGCGGCGAGGACGGGCCGTGCTGCCGAGGCGGGAACTGCGCCGCGTGCGCCGAATACACCAAAGGCCTGCCGTACCTAATGCCGCGGGCCGTCGGCTGCGGCAAAACCGAAAAATGCAAGCAGGCCTACTGCCTGCCGCTGGACCCGGAATGCCTGGACCGCGGCGACCTGCCCGGCCGCCCGCCGCATACGATAGTCCGCGTGACCGGAACGGGCGGGACCGTTGTGGAGGAATGCCTTGAGAAGGATAACGCCGATTCCACGTACGATTACTTCGCGCGTATCAAGGTGCCGGTGGATATCATTATCCGCGACTGCGCGGGGTTCACGCACTGCCTGAAGAGCTGGTTCGTCGAGAAGGTGAAGATACCACTGTCCTTCCGCGTGTCGTGCCTGCCCAAACTCCCGTTGATATACGTCAGGACGCTGGTCAGCCTGTGCTATCCTGTCCGCGCCGAGACCACGGTAAAGGACATCAACGAGCCGGGAAGCGATTATGAATACCTTGATATCTGCGATGAAGGCCCGCCCGGCGGGTTGATCGTGTCGTTTGACAACTGCCCGAAGCTAAAGGTGTCGGTCACCGCGTGTATCATCAAGCTGGTGCCGTGCGGCAGTCCGGATGATCCGTACACGCGCCCGCCGCACAAGATTCCGTGCGGGTATCCGTGCAAGTATTATCCCAGGGACTATTGTTGAGTTGGGGGGCGGGCTTCGCCCCCTTTGTTGTTTGAGCGCGTGGGTGTGACGGGTGACATCTGTGGCAGCAGCTTTCATATATCAATATAATTAATAATATAATATATAGGGAAAACGCTGTCGCTGCCGTCATGCGGTTACACGGCGCTTCGTCCGCAATGGTTCCCGATAACCATTGATGGATCTGGTTCCCGCCGCTTGATACAACGGCGGGTCGTGTTGGTTGTGCCAGCGATTTCCTATATATTTATAAAAAAATAAAATGTATTATATAGGAAAAAGCCGGCACAATCGGCACACCGGCACATAACGCCACC
Source organism: Oscillospiraceae bacterium (assembly GCA_031270865.1). GTDB lineage: Bacteria > Bacillota > Clostridia > Christensenellales > Aristaeellaceae > BNUH01. The sequence goes on along the minus strand of JAISWI010000011.1, from coordinate 8,481 downwards.
AGTGACTGCGGTGCTGGCACGGCCAATCTCCTCTGCCGTTGCTGGTAAGGCGCCGCCCACTCTGACGCTTCGGGGGCATCTCCCCTAAATGGGCGGCAAGAGGTTTGAAACGGCGCGTCGCGGGTCAACCATTCCCGCCCCGCCGCGTCCGCGAAAACAAACCCGGCGCGTTGCCGCGCCGGGTTTGCCTTGTGAGAATATCCTCCAGGAGGTCCGCTACAGGTACGCGGGCGGCCTGTTGATGGATGGGTCGTGCCCCAGCACTCCATAGGGCAGCAGCCGGACAACGCACGCCTCTATCAGGACCTCCAGGCGCATGGCGTTGTATCCCAGCGGCATGCCCCGGCCCGACGCCGGGATCGGCGCGCATATGTTGTCGTGCGAGGCGTTTATGCTCACGTCGGGCGGGACGGAGTAGGGTTCGCACAGGTGTACGCGGGACTTGAGGTAGAGCATGTCGCTGCCCTGCCGCACAGGTTCCGCGGGTCCGCACATCGGGATTCGCAGCCTGTCGCGGATGAACGAGCGCAGGCAGAACTTCTTCCCGCAGCAATCCTCCACGATCAGCTCCAGCGGCAGCTCTATCCGCAGGACCAGGTCGTAGTTGTCGACCGTTATGTTTGTATCGGGTCCGGAGGGGCCGGAGTTGTCGCATGTCAGGGGCGCGGATATCGGGTTCCGCGCCCATGGCGTGGTCCCAAGCGCGTGGACGCATGTGACGGTGTGCGGCGCCCGCCCGGGCAGCGCGCATCCGTCCAGCTGGCCCGCGAAGTGCGGATGCTCCGCGTCCGGGCTGAAGCGCAGGTTCGGGTAATCCAGGTCGTCCGCGCACTTATGCAGGCGGCCGCAGGCGTAGGCCTTGGGCATCATCCAGGGTATGTCGGCCGACATACAGTCGCATCGGGCGGGCATGCCATGCGCGCCGCAGGCGATGGCCGGGCCGCCGGAACCGCCCGCCGTGACGCCCTCAGGATAGCATTCCGCGCAGTACGGCGCGTCGCAGCAACCGCTTCCTGGCCCGTATAGCGTGGGTTGGACGGGATACATGCCGCCGGCGCAGATCTGGTTCATGTGCCTCCTCCTCAATGCGCGTTAGGCGCGTCTTGGCGCGGAACGCCGGCGCCGGGGTCCGCGGCTGTCAGTTATACTTGGGCGGCTGGCATGAGTACGGGTCGAACCCGAGCACGCCGTACGGCACCAGCTTGACTACGCACGCCTCCACGAGCATCTCAAGGCGCAGCCCGTCCCCTCCGATCGGGATCTGGTTGGCCGGGTAGTTCGAGCTGCTGGCCGCCGGGACGCTGTAGGGCGAGCATAACCGGACGCGGGCCTTGAGGAAGAGGTAATCGCTGGTGGCCCTGACCTGCTCCGCGCGGACACACATGGGTATCCGAACCTCATCCTGTATGTAAGACCTGAGGCAGTATTGATAGCCGCAGCAGTCGCGGACTATCAGCTCAAGCGGTATCTCTACGCGCAGTATCAAATCGTAACCGTCGACCTGGACGTTGGAGTTCGCGCTGCCGCATGTGTATTCCGGCGTGGCCGCTGGCCGCGCCCATGAGTGGACGCCCATGGCGTGGACGCAGGTGATGGTATGCGGCGGGCGACCGGGCAGCCGGGTTCCGTCCAGCTGGTCGGCCAGGTTCGGGTGCGCTGTATTCACTGTCAGTACCAGGTTGTTGTGGCTGCCGGGGACGGGGCTGGGCAGTGGCGGGTCGTTCCAGGTATCCGCGCAGCGGTGTATGCGCCCGCAGCCTACGGCCTTGGGCATCAGCCATGGTATGTCGCCGGATACGCACTGGCACTGCGAGCAGTTCCCCCCGCTGCAGCAGGGCCGGGTCGGGTGGTCGGGCGAGTCGTTGGGAGCGATCGGATCGCATTCCGCGCACGCCGAGGCGTCGCAGCAATCACATCCGGGGCCGTAGGGCCATGGCTGGGCGGGGTATAAACCGCCGGCGCAAAAAGGATTGATGTTCATGCAAATCCCTCCTCTGCTTGCATGATACGCTCGCGCCGTGGCGCGGTGCGTGTACGCCCCGCTTATTATTGCGTCGCGGGGCGCGCTAAGGCAAGGCGGAGGGGCTTGCTGTCCATCGGCTTCCTTGTTCGCGCCGGCGGCCAGGCTGGTCGGCGCGTCCCCCGGGTTAGCCCATGGGCTAACCCGGCTGGCCGCGCCAGTAGTTATGTCAGGCTATCAGCCCGTGGTCCTGTTGCATACCAGGTAGCCGCCGCTGGCGCCTTCCTCGCCCGGCACCATGATGGTTACGCAGGCCTCGATGAGGATATCCAGCTTCGGGTTGCCGTTCGAGCAGCGGTCCTTGAGGTTGGGGCCGGCGGGGTCGTCGCGCTCCACGCACGCGTGGGTGCCGAAGGTATAATGCCAGTGGCATTCCCTCTCGTCCTCGGGCTTGTTGAGCTCCAGCAGGCATTGCGCGAGGGAGTCCTGATCCTCGGCGCGGAAGGCGTTGTCGGTGATCCTGTCGATGACGTTGAAGCCGAACGTGGGGCCAACGAGGTCGGGGGCGCACTGTTCCGGGCCGGTGTATTCCTCGCCAAGGGGGTCGCCGTCGGCCAGGTAGAGCGTGGTGGCCTCGGCCTGGTTGGGGTAGCACAGGCGCACGCGCACCTTCGTGTAGAGGTACGGGTTGCTCAGGTTATGTATCTGCGCGGTCAGCGGGATGCGCACCAGTTCGGTCAGGAAGCTGCGCAGGCAATACAGGTAGCCCGAGCAGTCGCGCACGATAACTTCCAGCGGGACCTTGAAGCGGACCCACAGGTTATACTGGTGGCAGTCCGGGTTGATCAGGTTGAGGTCGGTGTAATCGGTGCCGGTCAGGGTATAGTCGGTGTTGTTATAGTCCAGGCAGTCCTGGTCATACTGCACCATATGAGCGCCGGTCGCCCTTACGCAAACGATCGTGTGGGGCGGGCGGCCGGGCAGGTCGGTGTGGTGGCCGTCGGTGCCTTCGTCAAGCTGTTCCGCGCACAGCGGCAGCGTCTTTATGATCTTGCAAACGTGCCTGCGCCCGCAGCCGATGGACTGGGGGTACAGCGGCGGCGCGTCGCCTGAGATGGCTTTGCAGGGGCAGCATGTGCCGTTATAGCAGCAGGGGTCCTTCGAGTAGCTGTCATCGCTGTCGTCGGTCTCCCCGCCGTTGCTGGGCGGGATGTCGTTCTCATCGATGCTGGAGTCGCATAGATCGCAGCATGAGCAGCGGTTGTTCGGCCACGCGCCGGTAGTGTCGCCGCAGCACGGGTCCATACAGGTCCATTTCCATCCGCACGCCAGGTTCTTGCTCGCGTCATACACTTGCGCGTTTGTCAGGTTGGTGAACGGGGTGCCGTCGCTGTTGAAATATTGCTGACTCATAAACTGAACCCCTCTTCTATTAATTGGATAAGCATTAATAGTTCCACGCCTCGGCGACGGGCCAGGCCAGCGCCGCCGACGGGGTCGGGCTCTTCCCCTCCTCAACCAAACGTGGGACGAGCTCCGGCCGCCTCGAAAGGCCGCGACTGATCATCGCGGCCTTCTTCTTACGTAGCGTTTGTTCCGGCGCGGGCCGGAAGCGCCAGGCTGCCCTGGCTCGCGGGTAGTTTATGGATCATTAGTGTGTAGTTACACTAACCTGACTTTATGGCTAACCGGAGTCGGCGGTTAGTTACCTCCAGTGGGCACGCAGGCGTAGGGGTCATCCCCGGCTCCGGCGGGCACCAAGCGCACCAGGCACGCCTCGATGAGGATATCCAGCTTCGGGTTGCCGTTCGAGCAGCGCTCGCGCAGGTCGGGCCCGTTGGGATCGTCCGCGTTCACGCAGCTGTAGGTGCCGAATGTATACTCGTAGTGGCATCCCTTCGCGGCGTCTTCTTCCAGCAGGCAGGCGGCCAGCTCACTGCGGTCCTCGTCCGGGAACGCGCCCTTGACGATGGAGTCGATGCAGTTGAACGCTGTCGGGCCCGCGCAGACGTCGCCGCAGAAGCTGGGTCCGCGCCCGATTTCGCCTTCGGCGTCATACAGCGGCACGGCCTCGGCCTTGTTGGGGTAGCACAGGCGCACGCGCACCTTGGTGTAGACCAGTGCGTCGCCCAGGTTGTGGATACGCGCGGTCAGCGGAATCTTCACCAGTTCCGTGAAGAAGCTCTTGAGGCAGTACAGGTACCCGGAGCAGTCGCGGATGATGCACTCGACCGGAATCTTGAACCGCAGCCACAGGTTGTAGCTGTTGCAGTTCGGGTTGATAAGGTTCAGGTCGTTGACGCCCAGGCAGTCCTCAAGCTGTACGATAGACGCGCCGGTAGCGCGGACGCAAACTATCGTGTGGGGCGGGCGGCCAGGCAGGTCCGCGTAACCGCCGTTAACGCCTACATCCAGTTGTTCGGCGCACAGCGGCAAGGTCTTGATGGACTTGCAGATGTGCCTGCGGCCGCAGCCGATCGCGCGGGGATAGAGCGCCGGGGCGTCGCCGGAAATAGATTTGCACGGACAGCATGTGCCGTTGTAGCAGCACGGCTCGTCGGTGTAACCATTATCCGATGGGACGTCTTCGTCGCCTTGCGGCGTGTCGCCGTCATCGTCGCCGGAATCGCACGCGTCGCAGCAGGAACACCGGCTGCTAGGCCAGGCGCCCGCCGCGTCTCCGCAGCACGGGTCCATACAGGTCCATTTCCAACCGCACGCCAGGTTCTTCGCGGGGTCATACACCTGGGGGTTGACAAGGTTCGTGTAACCATTCGTTGTGTCTATGTAGCTTTGACTCATTAGGAAATCCCTCCTCGCTTGCATGTTATGTGCCGGGGCGCGATATGGTCAAAAATGGCGGGTAATTATAAATCGGCGGGGGCTGTCCGTCCGCGCTGGACAACCGAAAACGCGCCGGTCATCCCGGCGCGTCTTGGTTTGCTGATCATGTTTTTTGTTGGTGGCGTTGGGTTTTACGGGTTGGGGGCGATTACGCGGCCATGCCGTTTTTGTCCATGTAGGGCGGCGGGCCGCCGTGCCGAAAGGCATAAACCAGGGTTTGCCGGAGGGATTACCGCCTGTTTTTGCGGCATCCGGCAGGCACGGGCCCGCGAATGGGACGGGCCGGCGAGGGCCTGGTCCCGGTTGGTATGGCTTCGTCCGGGTAATATTCGTACGTGTCGGCGTCCTCAGGCAGGGATGGCGCGGGCTCAGGCGCGGGACGTTGGGCGGCGGCTTCTTCCGGCGACGCGCCCTCAAGCGAGGCTGGCAGCGCCGCGCAGTTCTCCCTGAAACCGTCCGCGCAGTAGTTGCGGTAATACCACGGGCCCAGGTTGCAGTGCGGGTCCTTGCCCGTGATCTGGTACGGCACCAGCTTCATCACGCACGCCTCGATGAGCGTGTCGATGGGCAATCCCACAGCGCCTGGCCCGGCGACCATGATCTCCCCACCGCACAGGCTGAACTTGGTCTTAACATATAGCCACGCGCGGCAGATGTTCCTCCATGCCGTGCCCAGGTTGATGTTGAAGGGCATCTCGGTGTCGACGCTGACGGTATAGGTGTCCCCCAGCGAGTCCCTCACCGTTATGGCCATCTGTGTCCGCAATGATAGCTCCAGGATGTGGGAGGAGCAGTTCTCCCTGTGTTTCTCGCAGCACGCCCGCGGGGACAGGCATGGCAGCGTCGCCGCGATATCGCACGGGCTGGGCAGGCAGTCGTCGAATTGAACCCGCGTCTGGCCTGTCGAGCCTACGGTGATGACCGTCCATGGCCCGACGCCAGGCAGCGGCGGCATGTTCACGCCGACGGAGACGCATGTGTATACGGGCACGCCGCCCGGACCGTAGGTCGCCTCGCGCTCCGAGCGGAACCTGCGGCACGCGATCGGGAACGGCACCATGTACGGCGCGTCCAGCGCGAGAACGCTCTCCGGGTCGGATACGTTGTTAGCGCCGTTGACCAGAGAGGGCAGGCACGCGCTCGCCGCGCCGCACGCGTCGTAGGGTATGTGCTTGACTATACACGCGTCCACGGAGAGGTTCACGGTGAAGTCGAACATGGTCTGGCCGTTCAGCCCGGGGGTTATCAGGTCGGGGGACGCGTCGCACAGCTGGATTTTCGTCTTCAGGTAGATGTTGGCTTCGCCCAGCTCGCATAGCCTGCAGTGCAGCGGGAATGTCAGCAGCATCGTGTTCAGGAACCTGTATGACGACTTGACAGTGAACAGGTACCCGCAGCAATCCTGCAGCAGAATCTCCAGGTGGATGGTCGGGCGGGCGTACAGGTAGTAGCCGTTCGGGTCGTTGACGTAGGAGATCGTGCTGCCCGCGGGCTCGACGAACTCGACGGAGGGCACGCCGCGAACGCGTATGCATAGCGGCTTATAGCCGGTCGGCTCGTTTTCTATGTTTCCGGCGGTAATGCAGCAGACGTCGCTATGCGGGATAGCGTAGCAGTCGGTGTCGGGTCCGGGCGGCACGGGCAGCGGGATTATGTAGTCCGTTGGGTGGCACAGGCATGTGGGCAGCGGGTTGATCCGTATCCGGATGGAATGGTTGAGGCAGCGGCCCGTGCCCGGGCATGTGGACGCGGCGTAGGGCCACGGCTCCATGCACGATATCACGTGCGGGACCAGGTACGGCGCGTCGTCGCCGATCCTGGAGCATATCGCGCAGCAGCCGCTCTTGCAGCACGGCTTGTTGAACACGTCGGGGTCGAAGTCGTCGAACAGGCAGCCCCGCCCGGTCTGAGGATCGTCCGAGGCGCAGTTCTCCTGGGCGCAGTCGTCGAACAGCGTGGGGTTGGGCAGCGGCTCCAACGGCACGCCGTACAGGGTCTTTTTGGTTTCGCATACCTGCATGCAGTACATTCTATCCCCTCCCTCAGTTTCCACATTATGCCCGAATTGAATAAGGGTGCCGATTTTGGTAAAGCCTACGTTAATCTGGACAAAGGCGCGGACCCAATTTATAATGAGGGCAACGGTATTCAACGGGCCGACACTGGATCAAAGCGAGGGCTGATATTGCGCATTGATATGGGGCAGTCGGCTATGAGCGGCGCGCCCCGTGAGAATATATTTGTCGCCGCCGACGATGGCGGGCAGCGCTTGGGCATGGCCGCGGTCGTCGAATATGTCAACCGCCAGATACTGCCGGACAGGCCGCTGAACTACTACCTTATCATCGAGGCGTTTGCCAGGGCGCGGGACCTTCTGTTCGGGGCCGCGTTCACCCGCGCGATGATGCTGCGCCGCTTAAAGCCCGATCTGCCGGCGCGGGTCTACGCGTCATGCAGCCCCAGGGATCCCGAGCGGCTGCTCTACTTTACCGAGCAGGGATTCCATAACGACGACGCGGAGGTGGTCACGCGCGAGATACTCAAGGATGGGGATTGGGGGCCCAAGCCGCCGGTGGGATGCCGCCTGGCGTTCACGAACCTGGACACGAGCGAGCGGCGCGAGGGTTTGCTGGCCAGGGTCAACCCGTACAGCGTGACGCGGCACTCGCTGGACTGGCTGGACAAGGCGATGGGGAACACGGCGTTCGCGTCGATAGGCGTGCTGGAAGAGGAGGAGATACTGGGCGAGACCATAGTGACCGGGTATGGCGCGGAGGGCAGGGTGCTGATGCTGTATACCGCGCCGCGATGCCGCAGGAGGGGTGTGGCGCGGGCGCTGCTGGCCGGGGCGAGGCAGTACCTGTACGAGGAGCAGTGCCGCAGCCTGACCGCGCGGGTATGGCTTAGGAACACGGCGGCCGCTGAATTCTTCAAGGCGGAGGGATTCCAGCAGACGGGCCAGGCCGTGCTGTATCCGGGGATGGACGTATGAGCGCGATTATGATTTGATAAGGATAAGCCCCCGCTAATGGGCGGAGGCTATGGTTTGGCGGGTTTGGTTTAGTTGGTATGTTTGGTAAGGTCGGTCAGTCGCGGACGGCGTCCCTGTCGCGGTCGTGGTCGCGGAACAGCAGCGACACGCACCACAGCCCCGCCAGCGCGATCAGGCCGTAAACCACGCGGCTGAGCACCGCGCCCTGGCCGCCAAACAGGTACCCCACCAGATCAAACTGGAATATCGCGATCAAACCCCAGTTGATCGCGCCCAGTATAACCAGCAGCAACGAAAGTCTGTCCACCTGGCAATGCGCCTCCTTATTTTACGGCTTACATAGCGTATTGTACCCGGATCGCGGCGCGTTATGCCGGAATGAGGCGGGTATCGTCCCCTTTGTTGTTTTGAGCGCGTGGGTGTGATGGTGTGACGGCAGTGACAGCAACTTCCTATAGAGTGTAAAAACTAAAAATATACTTTATAGGAAACGCAGTCACGGCCGTCTCATTGTCACACGGCGCGTATTCTCGTCGTGGGCTCGTGTCGTAACCGCTGGCGCTGCTGGCAAGGTTCCTGCCCCGTTGTCGGGTTGTTACGTCTCTCTGACGCTGTTGGTAAGGCATCGCCCCCTCTGTCGCCGTAGCGACATCTCCCCTAAAGGAGAGACAAGGAGGTTGGGACG
>JAISWI010000007.1 GCA_031270865.1 Oscillospiraceae bacterium | reverse complement strand
CTCTGCCCCGCACCCCGCAAGGGGGTTTCACCCCCCTTGACCCCCTGACCAGCGTGACGCTGGACCCTCGTGGCGATGTAAGTGGTACGCTCACATTCAGCTGGCAAGGCTGCGCAGAGGTAATTATGAAAGAAAGACAATACGCCGGAGGCGCGGTCGCGCTGGGAAGCCTGTTCCTGTTGCTGATGCGGCTGCTAAGCCCCTGGTTCGCGGCCCGATTCGACTGGATCGCTCTAGTCTTAACCGCGATAGCGGCGGCCGGGGCGCTGCTGCCGGTATTTATACAACCAAAACCATCGCGCCCCACCGTAAACGCGGACGCCAATCCCGCGCTGGACGAATCCGCGCAAGCGTTGAGGAACGGCGCGGCGCAACTGGGCTGGTCCACTCCGGAAGGCGGCGTATACGACGCGCTGATCAAGCTTTCCCGGCGCAACGCCGCCGCCGCGCTTGCCGGAGCTTACGCTACGCTTACTTTATTGCTAAGTTCCGGCGAACAGTCAAAGGCTGAGGGCGACTACGAACCCGCGGCGGCGATCCGCTCACTGGTGAGGCGCAAGCGGATGCGCGAACCGGAGGCGGAGCTGTTGTCTAGCCTTATCGACACGCTGGACGACCGCTGCGGCCAGGGCGCGCCGCCCATTGACCAGCCTTCCCGTGACGCGCTGCTGGACGCGGCTCTTAGCTCGATCGCGTTTCTGGAGAGGATATCCTGACCGGCGCGCCCCAAAGGAGGAGCACCATGCGCAAAGGCGATTCCCGGCGCGGGCAGATCATCGAGGCTGCCGAGCGATTATTTTACCGTAACGGTTATGAGCAGACATCCGTCCAAGACATAATCGACGCGCTGGCGTACTCCAAGGGCGGGTTTTACCATCACTTCGAGTCGAAGCTCGCGCTGCTGACCGCCATATGCGAGGCTCGAGCCGAGCAGACCCGCCGCGCCGCTCAAGCCGCGGTCGACGCGGCGCGGGGCGGGCCGGTGGATCGGCTCAACGCGCTGTTCGAGTCCACGTCATTATATCAAGAGAACAACATTGACTACATAAGCCTGCTGCTGCGCGTGGCGTACCGCGAGGACGGCGCGCTGATGCGCGAGAAGATCAAGGCGTACTCACTCCGCGCCAACGCGCCGATACTGGATGATATCATAGCGCAAGGCGTGTTGGAGCGCGTATTCTTCGTTCCGCACGCGCATCTCGCAAGCGAGCTGGTACTCCGGCTCGGGGCGCAGTTCACTGACGAGATCGCCTTCCAGCTCAACGCCCGCCCTACGGAGGACGTCTTCCTGCCCATGCTGCTGGACAAACTGGAGCTATACCGCCACGCGGTCGAGCGGATACTGGAGGCGCCGTTCGGGTCGGTGACGCTGTTCGGGCTGGACCGGCTGACGATCGTCTGCCGGACCATCCTATCCCATACCTAACCTCTAGCCCCTCACCCCTTCGATGTGAATCAGCCGGAACGCCTTGTAATCGTAATCCGACAATCTCTTGCCGTCGGTATCCTCGCTGTGCGCGGCCACTGTGACTGTCTCGGGCGAAGGCGGCTCACCCACGCTGATCACGACCGTAGAGTGATCGTACCGCTGCCCGTCCAGATTCAGCTGGAGTATATCGCCCGGCTCGGCCTTGAACAGCGGCAGGTTCCGCCCATACGGGCCGGGGCCGTTATTATTCGTTAAAAACTGATAGAGGTACGACGCGCCGCTCCAGGGGGCGCTGCGCTGCCTGATGGATTGGTAAAACCAACCGACGTCCGGGGTGAAGTTCATCACGCCCGAGCCGGAGAATACGCACTGGGACGCGAAGTTTGTGCAATCCCCGCCCAGGCTGTCGAACGACACGTATTCCGGATTCCGCGAAAAGGCCCACTTCCGCGCGTATTTCACCGCTGATTCCCTGTTATAAGTCCTCTCCGGCATATGCGATACCCCCGATCTGTCATATCAGCCCCAACAGGCGATCATATGCAATGGCAATAGGATAGTTGACAGTGGTTGTTGAATCTGTTATAATATGGTTATGGCTAATCCACCGGACCGCGCCGTTTTAGCGCGGGGAAAGGAGTAAGTATGCGCCGGATGACGACGCTAGTGACGCTGGTCTGCTGCCTGGGCGGTTTTGTTATGGCCGTTCCGGAAAACGTTTTCGCCGAACCCGCCGGGGCTGCGGGGGCTTTGCCGTACGCGTACTTCTCCGGCGTGTTGGACACAGCCGCCGTCAACGACGGCATACCGGCATACAGCGCGTATACGGCGGCGTATCCGCTGGTATATCCTGATAATGAGATAATAATCGAGGCGTCCGACTACTCGCGGTATGAGCGCGGCGGCCAGGCCGTAACCGCGGGGACGGTCGTCGGCTTCGACGGCATGGCCGGGACCAGCGTGATGGCTGAGGAGGACGCCATTCTAGAATATACCTTCACGGTGGACGAGGCGGGATGGTACCGCCCCGCGCTGGAGTACTACCCGGTAGAGGGCAAGAGCGCGGCGATCCAACGCGCGTTGTTCATAGACGGCGAGCTTCCTTACCGCGAGCTATCGAGGGTGGAGTTCCCGCGCGTGTGGGTGAATACAGCCGAGCCGGACGGTCAGGGCGGCTACATCTGGAGCAAGGACAACCAGGGCAACGACACGCGCCCGGCGATGGCCGAGGCCCCCGAATGGATTATCCAGCCCTTCCAAGACGCTGATGGGTATGTGACCGCGCCGCTGCTGGTCTACCTCACGGCGGGCGAGCACACCATGACGTTGTTCCCGATCCGTGAGCCGGCGCTGCTGCGGCGCGTGGCGTGGGGCAGGGCGGATACCGCGCTGCCTCTGCCGTATGACGAGACCAGGGCATCGCTGGACGCGCTGGACGCGGAGGACTCCAGCGGCGTGAGCGTCACCATACAGGCCGAGAACGCCGCGCGGACATCATCACAGATGCTCTACCCGACGCAGGACATGGGCTCCGTGTCGGTGACGCCGTCCAGCCCGAAGCTGCTGCTAAACAACACCATCGGCGGCAACCCGTGGCGGCTGGCCGGACAATGGATAGAATGGGATTTCGATATACCGGCTGACGGTTACTACCATATATCTATGAAGGTTAACCAGAACCTCAAGCGCGGGATATACGTTTCGCGCAAGATTACGGTCGACGGGATCGCGCCGTTTTCGGAAATGGAGGATTATGGCTTTACCTTCGCGCAGAACTGGCGGCGCGAGACGCTTTCAGGAACGGACGGAGAGCCTTATAGAATATATCTGAAAGCTGGACATCATACACTGCGTATGGAGGCCACGCTTGGCGGGTTTTCACAGATAATCAGCCAGGTAAGGGACGCGGTGTATGACCTCAACGCGATATACCGCAAGGTGATTCAACTGACAGGCGTTGCGCCCGACCGCTTCCGCGATTACCAGGTAGAGCGCAGCCTGCCCGCGCTGTCCGGCGAGATGGAGGCCGCGCGGGACCTCCTGTCCGACGTGATAGACAGGCTGCAGGCCGAGGCGGGCAAACGATCCGACCGCGAACGCGCGCTGGTCACCATGCGGGACCAGCTGGCGCAGTTGATCGGCGACAACGAGCTGTTCCCGCGCCAGATCAACTCGTTCAAGGCGAACGTCCGCGCGTGCGGAACATGGCTGAATGAGGCGATGCTCCAGCCGCTGGCGCTGGATGAAATTACCATATACTCGCCGGATGTCGGGGAGACGGGGGCAGGGGTGTCGTTCATACAGTCCGCGCTGTTCGAGGCGAAGCGGCTGGCGTATTCGTTTATGATCGATTATAACGCTATAGGGAATGTGTCGGATGATTCTGAAGGCATAACGTTATGGGTGGGTTCGGGACGCGACCAGGCGAACGTGATCAAGCAGCTGATCGACGACACGTTCACCAGAGAAACGGGTATTAATGTAAACGTTATGTTGGTAGACATGTCTACGCTGCTGCAAGCGACATTGGCCGGACAAGGCCCGGACGCCGCCATTCAGGTAGGCTGGGATCTGCCGATGAATTACGGTCTGAGAGGGGCAATCCGGGATTTGGCAGATTTCGCCGATTTGGGAAATGTGCTCAAAAGATTCGCGCCAAGCGCGATTAGGCCGTATGAGTTTGACGGATCGGTGTACGCGCTGCCAGAGACGCAGGTCTTCCCGATGCTCTTCTATCGGAAAGACATACTCGCCGAGATGGGGCTGTCAGTGCCCCGGACATGGGATGAGGTGAGCGTAGCGCTGGCGGCGTTAGCCAGGAGCCAGATGGAGATAGGTATGGTGCCAGGCGAGAACATATGGTCGATGCTGCTGTATCAGAACGGCGGCGAGTACTATAACGAGGAGGCGACTAGGTCCGCGCTGGATTCGGAGGAAGCGGCGCGCGCGTTCAGACAGTATACGGAATTGTATACGGATTACCGGCTTGATAGGGTAACAAGCGTGGAGGAGAGGTTCAGGACCGGGGAATGCCCAATGATAGTGGCGGATTACTCGCTGTATAATAACCTGCAGGTGTCCGCGCCGGACCTGCGCGGGCTGTGGGGTATGGCGCCAGCGCCCGGGATTATGAGGGAGGATGGGTCGATAGATAGGAGTGTGGGGGGATATGGCGGGGCATGCGTGATGATGAGGGGGGCGAAGGAGCCTGATAAGGTTTGGGAGTTTATGAAGTGGTGGACGAGTAAGGAGACGCAAGTAGCGTACGGGAGAGAGATGGAGAGCCTGATGGGGGCGTCGGCGAGGGTGCCGACCGCTAATCTGGAGGCGTTTGAGAGTATGCCGTGGCCGCTGGGGGATCTGAACGCGCTGAAGGCGCAAAGGGCGGAGGCGAGGGGGATACCACAGGCGCCGGGGGGATATTTCACGTATCGCAACGTGAATAACGCGTTCTACGCGGTGACGACGCCGGCGGCGGATCGGGCGGGTCAGGCGGTGGTTACGCCGCGCGAGGCGTTGATGGATCAGGTGATACTGATCAACGACGAGATACGCTACAAGCGGACGGAGTTCGGGCTGCCGCTGGAATAGCGTCCCTGGAGGAACAACCTACCCTGGCCACGAGGGTCCAGCGTCACGCTGGTCAGGGGGTCAAGGGGGGTGAAACCCCCTTGCGGGGTGCGGGGCGGAGCCCCGCGTCCCCCGGCCG